>CAZXRO010000072.1:6839-11373 GCA_964642435.1 uncultured Ignavibacteriales bacterium | reverse complement strand
TTATGGTAGATATCGGAAAACAAGCCATAGATGCGATCGATCGCCTCCTGCACCAAAAGCTCCGATTCCGTATCTAACGCCGAGGTAGCCTCGTCGAATATGAGAATTTGGGGGTTCTTCAGCAACGCACGAGCGATCGC
The DNA here is from genome assembly GCA_964642435.1 of uncultured Ignavibacteriales bacterium. Classification (GTDB taxonomy): domain Bacteria; phylum Zixibacteria; class MSB-5A5; order GN15; family FEB-12; genus WJKG01. Next base: position 11,233 of record CAZXRO010000072.1, on the reverse strand, counting down.
AATCCGCTGCTTCTGCCCACCGGAAAGCATGATACCCCGATTGCCCACCACTGTATCGTACTTATCGGGCAGTTCGACTATAAACCGATGCGCGTTCGCCATTCGCGCGGCCTCCTCAACCCGGCCGGGCGAGACATCGTCAATCCCGTAGGCGATATTGTTCATCACCGTATCGTTAAACAGAAACGTCTCCTGGGTCACGATACCCATAAGTCCTCTGAGCGAAGTCAGGCTGATCTTGCGTATGTCGATTCCGTCGATAGAGATCATCCCGGCCTGCGGATCATAGAATCGCGGCAGCAGATCCAGCAGAGTTGACTTACCCGCCCCCGAGGGCCCCACGATCGCCACAACCTCTCCCGCCCGTACCTCAAACGAGATGTCCTGAAGCACCATCTCGCGATCCGTATAGCTGAAACGAACCTGGTCGTAAACGATTCGATCGGTGAAACGATCGAGCGCCACCGGGTGCTCCGGCTCAGTGACTTTCTCTTCCTCATCCATCACCCTGAAAATACGCTCGGCTGCCGCCATGCCCTCCTGGATCTTGACGTGCACCGAGCTGAGTACCTTCAACGGTTGGATCATGGAAAACAGCGCCAGCAGAAACGTCATGAAATCGCCAACGTCGAACCGGCTGGTCTCGCTCAGTATCTGCGTCCCGGCAAACAACACAATCATCGCCCCCGCGGCAGTCGCTAACGTGTCATTGATAGGCGAATTCAGATGACGGATTCGCGTCATCCGAAGAACCGACCGGAAAAAATCGTACGTGCTGGCAAAAAAGCGCTTCATCTCATAGCGCTCCATACTGAATGCCTTCACAATACGCATATTGCTGACCGCCTCCTCCAGCACCGAGTTGACATCGGCCATCTTCTCCTGCGTCCGCCCGGAATACTTGCGCAGCTTCCTGCCCAAAAACCAGATAAACCCGAACAGTACGGGCATGATTATCAGCGACAGCAGGGTCAACTCCCAGCTCAGCACAAACATAAAAATGAGCATCAACAACACCTGCAGCGCCGAGGTCGTGGCACGGGTGAAGCCGATCTCCAGCGACTCATTGAGCACAATCACATCATTGGTCACGCGCGAAATAATCTGCCCCGTCCGCCGGCGATGGAAATAGTCCAGTGACAACCGCTGGTACTTCTCGAACAACGAGTTGCGAAACCCCTTGATGATAGACTGCTGGACATACGCCATCCAGAACCCCTGCAAGTAGACAAACAGGTTCTTCAGCACCCCGATCGCTATCATCAAGATACAGAAATTAACCAGCATCCCCTCGCGAGTATCCGCCTCCACAACAGCATACACCACTCGCTTCATCCGCACCTTCAACTCGGTCACCACGGCCGTTTCGTCCTCCGGTAACGTCAGGTTGCCGGGAAGCAGCGAGTCGGTCTGTTCGGCGGGCGCGACTTGCTCAGTGGCCGACGTATCAACCTGCCCGGCCTGGAACAAGGTCATCAGCAACGGTCCGACCATCCATACCAGCATACCGGCGAATATGGCATGAAGACCCGCGGCAAGCGTCGCCGACACGATCTGCCGCCAGTAGGCCTTGAAGACCGAAAATGTCCGTCCGTACAAGTTCACACAGATACTCCTGCCATAGCCAAATTTATCAATATGCCACCGCTTTCAGGGGAAGTCAACTGGCTTGGAGATCATCCGTCAGGGGATAATCCGCACCGCATCGTCAGGGATCGCGACATCAAAACGCGACCGTGGCACATCAGCCCGCTGGCGCAGCGTGCGCCTGTGTCCACGAAGCTCGAAATCCGGCCCGCTCTCCAGATAGAACTCATCAAGCCACCAGCGATCATCGCGACGGTCATACTTCAGCCGAAACTCCCATGTGCAGCCCTCCCGGCTGAGCACGAATTCTGGCCGGTCATCATCGTCGTAGTCGCTGACCACTCGAAGATCACCCATATCAAGCGAATCCGGCGTGCGCTCAAACAATGCCGAAAGATCAAACCTCGCTATCCCCACCGAGCAGGACAACGATTCAAACAGACCTTGTATCGCCTCGTGCGCGTATTCGTTCAACGTCGGGAAATATGCCAACAGTGTATCACTGACAAGTGTGCCGCGAAAGGCCCCCTTCCCCAGATACCCCCGCCCATTGAACGCCATAATGCTGTCAGTGCGGTAGATCTCCAGCCGCACCGAGGTCGGTTTCCCGTCCTTCTTTACACGGGCATCGAAAAGATACGCCTGGGCCACAATCTCGCCCGGTGTGGTGTCGGATACACGGTCGAACTGCTCAGTACCCGTTCGCGGGCGTCCGCACCCTGTCAGGCACACAGAGGTGATCATGATCATGATCACGACGGCGACACCAATCGCGAGTCGGCGCCTGTTATGTGGATTAGAAACCGGCCAGCGCACGATAAACCAGCAGGATCGGGGTACCGATTAGCCACCAGATGCCACCGAAAATGAGCAGGGCCAACAGGATGAACGGGCCAACTCTCTCGAACTGGTCCAGCGAGGGACCCATCGAGTCCGGCAGCAGGCTTCTGAGGATATGCGAACCATCCAGAGGAAACAGCGGAATCAAATTGAAGAAGGCCAAAACGATATTGATCCAGATCGTGAAGTCAATAATCCGCATCACCGGCGCGGGCAGCCCCATGTTCATACTTTCAATCGCCGAATAGATCAGTGCAAACAGCACAGCCAGCCCCAGATTGCTGAACGGCCCCGCGGCCGATATCAACAGATCATCTCGCTTGGGATTCCGAAGATTGTAAGGGTTCACCGGGACCGGCTTGGCCCAGCCGAAAGTGAAATTGGACACCACAATCACTATCGTCCCCATGATATCCAGATGCGCGATCGGATTCAGCGTCAACCGCCCCATATGCCGCGCCGTAGGGTCACCGAGTCGATCTGCCATCCAGGCATGAAAGAACTCATGGACAGTCAACGCCAGCAGGAAGGCCGGAATCGACATCAGCGCCTTATCAATGAAATTGCTGTAATCCATCATCTGCTCATCATACGCCCGGATTGACACCCGGTTCAAACAAAAACAGACGGGCGACGGTACCCCGCCGCCCGCCGTAACTCACCATACTCAAACGTCATCAGCCGTAGATGCCCCGAAGCTGCACAACCTCAACCAAACGCTGAATGGCCAGCATGAACGCTGCAACCCGCATCGATACCTTGTGCTCCAAAGACATCGCCAGAACATCCGCAAACGCCGCCATCATCTTCTCTTCCAAACGACGATTGACTTCGTCTTCACCCCAGAAATAGCCCAGTCTGTTCTGAACCCACTCGAAATACGAGACGGTCACTCCTCCGGCATTACAGAGGATATCCGGAATAACCATAATCCCCTTCTTGTTCAACACCTGGTCGGCTTCAGGCGTAGTAGGACCATTGGCGCCCTCGGCGATGATCTTACATTTGATCCGTCGCACGTTCTCCCTGGTAATAACATTCTCAAGTGCCGCCGGTATCAAGACATCCACTTTCGCCATCAGCACTTCCGCCGGGTCGATCGGCTTGGTTCCCTTGTACTTCAGAATACTGCCAGTGCGCGCAACGTAGTCGATGAGTCCGTCAATATCGATTCCATCAGGATTGTGGATGGCTCCAGTCACATCGGAGACGTGGGTGAATTTGACTCCCAACTCGTGCAGAAGCTTCGCCGAAATCGACCCCACGTTGCCGAATCCCTGTACCGAGGCCGTCGCCGTGGCCAAATCCAGGCCCAGATGCCGGGCGGCCTCGCGAGTGGAAATCATCACGCCGCGTCCAGTCGCCTCAGTTCGCCCCAGAGAGCCCCCCATCGAGATCGGCTTCCCGGTGACCACCGCCGGACAAGGGTGACCCTCGCGCATCGAGTATGTGTCCATAAACCACGCCATGACCTGTGGCCCGGTACCAACATCGGGAGCCGGTACATCGAGCTCAGGACCGAATACATTCATCAAGTCAGCCACATACCGTCGCGTCACGCGCTCCAACTCCCCGCGAGACAACTTGGCCGGGTCGCATTGGACGCCACCCTTGGCACCGCCAAACGGGATATTGACCACTGCCGACTTGAATGTCATCCATGAGGCCAACGCCTGCACTTCATCGAGCGTCACCCCAGGATGATACCGAATGCCTCCCTTTGCAGGTCCGCGAGTTATCGAATGCTGCACACGGTAGGCCGGAAAAATCTCGTAACTGCCGTCGTCCATCTGCACCGGCAAATAGGCAATCGTACTGCGTCGCGGCATCTTGAGAAACTCGCGGAGATGAGGATCAAGATTCAATCTGGCGCAGGCTTCATCCACCTGTTTCATCACATTGTCGAACACCGAAATCGGAAGGCTTGTGTTCTTGGTCGACACCAGACGCTTCGGATGAACCTTTAC
>CAZXRO010000072.1:0-6829 GCA_964642435.1 uncultured Ignavibacteriales bacterium | reverse complement strand
GCCCTTTCTCCTGCCGCTCGTCCTGCCCTTGTCTGTGGCCTGTTTAGCCATATCGATCATTCTCCCGTAAATGAGATGTTACTTACCGGTCGGGACAGCGCCGCTGAATCAGGATCACAATACCTCCACAAGCGCTCGGCGCCCTGACGAATGCCAATTCGCGGCGTGCGCACCACCTGCGATGGATCAGACGCGCAGTCCTCAAAATACAGGTCAGACCCCAGCAAATCAAGACCGTTATGCTCTTGAGTGATCGCCATCGAACGACACAACCGCCCCGGCCCCGCCAGCAGCTTCGACCCCGCCAGCTTCGGCGAACGTGCCTGCATAAGCTGCCGCCCATCCAATGGCTCTGCAGCACGAATCAGCACCGCCGCCGCGAAACCCTCCCGCTCAGTCACCACATTCAGGCAATAGTACATCCCGTAAATGAAATACACATAGCTGCATCCGGCGCGACCGAACATGACCGCATTGCGCCTGGTCTTGCCTCGAGCCGCATGACAGGCCGGATCGTCCTGCCCAACATACGCCTCAACCTCCACCACCCGCCCCGAGGTCTTCCCCTCTGACGTCCTGTGCACCAGTACCTTGCCCACAAGCTCTTCGGCCACAGTGAGTGTATCACGGGCATAGAACGATCTTGGAAGTCGACGTTTCCTCATGATCGGATAGCTTTCAGGAACGTGCGGCCGGCCGCGCTGTCATATGTAACCCGGCGGCATTGTCAAAATCAAGAGCCAGCTGATCGGGATCGTGCGCATCGCTCCCCAACCGGTCAACCATCACGCCGGCGGCACGCGCTGCCGCAATGACGGCCTCCGTTGGATAATAGTGCCCGCGCCCGTGCCGGATACCAGAGGTGTTGATTTCAAGTGAGGTCCCCGTCCTCAGACAGGCTGCGAGAAACCCTTCCACGTGCGGCTCATATAATGCGAGCATATCCACCCCATAAAACTCCGGACCGTATCTCAGGTAATATGGCACGTGCGCCACAGCATCAAACAACTCGCTTTCCGCCGCTGCGATCACCTGCTCAAAATACTTCCCGGCGAATACGTCAGCATCGTAGCGGCCGAAGCACTCTTGCACCTGGTGCGATGAACACAGGCAGATATTCTCCAGCTCATGAATCCCACAGAGAACATACTCGAACTCATAGGCCGACCGAACTCGCTCCACTTGCGCCTCACAGTTCGGATACCAACCGAACTCGACACCAAGCAACACCCGCAATCCCTGACCGGCATACTTCTCTCGCGCGGCCAGTACCGTCTCGACATAAGGGCGCAGATTCTCAACTGTCGCTGATTGCTTGACTCCGCCAATTCGAATGAAGTTCACGCGCCCGTCAGAATCCGGGTTAGCGTCATAATGACTGGTGAAACACAGCCCGGCCAGACCCCGATCGATAGCCCGCACGCAGAATTCCTCCACCGATCCAACCGCATCGATCGAAAAATCCGGATGTACATGATAGTCAACCAGACCCGCGGTTCGAAGCGGGCTCTGATCGAAATGGTCAGGCAAAACCACCCCCGACAAGAAACGGATTGCTCACGCGCTCTGTGCCAACCGTTGTATGCGGCCCGTGCCCGGGGTAACAGATCACCTGATCGGGCAGACGAAGAATCTTGTTGTGGATGCTCTCCAGCAAGGTGTCCATTGAACCTCCGGGCAAATCGGTCCGACCTACCCCACCCGCGAATAGCGTATCCCCGCAGAACAACCGTCCCTCGCTCTCGTCCAGGTAACAGACACCGGCCACCGTGTGTCCAGGGGTCATCAGAACCCTGAAGATCAGGCTCCCGATCTTAATCACCTGCTCATCTTCAACCAGGTGATCCGGCTTGGGGGCCACAATGGGCGTACCCAGCAACGCTGAGACATTGGCCGATGGGTTCGCCAGCAGCTCCTCCTCGCCCTTGCCTACGTACACCGGGATCTCATACCGGTCCTTGATCTCCCTGACGGCCGCGATGTGATCCCCGTGCCCATGGGTCAACAGTATCGCCCGCGGTGTGATTCCCTCGTTCTCAACTGCCGATGCAATCCGATCAGCATCGAAACCAGGGTCAACTATCACTCCATCACCCGACTTCGGGTCCCAGTACAGGTAGCAGTTGACCTCGAATGGACCAACAACAATGCATAACAATTCCATAATGTCGCCAGAGTATTTGCCAGAGCGTCTCTTGTCAATCGAATTCGACTTTTCATCCAACCCGTCAAACCCTGCCCACCGAGCTAACTTTGTGAAAATATTCCCGAACTCAGATCGAAAGGCATTGACCCAACACTATGCGCCCCGTATATTCGTTGTTTCTTGAGGCGAGAGGAAATATGGCACTTTTGACAGAAGTAAAAGGACGCCTTCCGGAGCTCAAAGAACGCCTCGATAAACTTGCGGGGTTTCTTTGACCTGGACAAGCGTCAGGCAAAGATAGAAAAGCTGGAAAAGCTCTCAACGGCTGAGGATTTCTGGAACGATAACCAGGCCGCCCAAGAGGTGCTCAAGGAGATCTCCGCCCACAAAAAGTGGGTTCAGGCCTTCCGGGATATCGCCTCCGATTACGATGATCTGGCCGAGCTGATCGAGCTGACTGAAGACGATGAAGGACCTGAGGCCCGCGAACTGAAAAGCAACGCCGAGAGTATTATCTCCCGGCTGGAGAAGCTCGAGTTCGAGGCGCTGCTGTCCGGACCGGATGATCATCGCGATGCTATCCTGACTATTCACCCGGGAGCCGGCGGCACCGAGTCCCAGGACTGGGCAGATATGCTGTTCCGCATGTACAACCGTTGGGCGGAACGAAGAGGCTTCACCACGGAACTCATCGACTACCAACCCGGCGACGAAGCCGGCCTGAAGTCGGCCGCCATGGAAGTCAAAGGAGATTTTGTCTACGGTTTCCTGAAGGCCGAATCCGGGGTACACCGGCTGGTTCGTATCTCCCCCTTCGATGCCAGTGCACGAAGGCACACGTCTTTCGTGTCGGTCCATGTCTTGCCCATGATCACGAGCAACGTTGATATCGAAATCAAGGACGAGGATGTCCGCATCGATACCTATCGGGCCAGTGGCGCCGGTGGCCAGCACGTCAACAAGACGTCCTCCGCCGTCAGGCTCACACATGAGCCTACCGGCATCGTGGTCACCTGCCAGTCCGAGCGCTCCCAGCACAAGAATCGCGATGCTGCCTTCAGGGTCCTTCGCGCTCGTTTGTATGAGCTGCAACGCCAGGAAGAAGCAAAGAAGATGCAAAAATACGAAGCCGGCAAGAAGAAGATCGAATGGGGATCGCAAATCCGCTCCTACGTCTTCCATCCTTACAACATGGTCAAGGACCACCGAACCGATGCTGAGACCGGCAATGTCCAGGCGGTCATGGATGGAGACATCGACCAGTTCATCGAGGCGTATCTTTCTGACCCGGAGTTGAACGACTCTCTCAGCATGAGTGAAAGCGAAAACAGCAAATGATAAGCAAATCACATAAACCCATTGGACTTGTGTCATGAATGTTCTAAGCAAGATCAAAGACCGTGCACGCAAGGCGAAACGCCGAGTCGTGTTGCCCGAGGGGACCGAGCCGCGGGCTATCCAGGCCGCCAAGAAGATCGTCTCCGAGGAGCTCGGCAGCGTGACCCTTCTCGGCGATGAAAAAGAAATCGAAAAGCTGGCCGCTGAACACGGCCTGCAACTAAACAAAGTCAATGTCATCAACCCCGCTCACGGCAAAGACTTCAATCGGTTCGTAGCCGATATGGTCGAGCTTCGCAAGCACAAGGGGCTAACCGAGGAGCAGGCCAAGGGCCTCATGATGAGCCCGCTATACTACGGTGCTATGATGGTCCGGCACGACATGGTCGATGCCAGTGTCGCCGGCTCCGTGAATACCACCGGCGACGTGCTCCGGGCCGCTATCCACGTCCTCGGACTTGCCGAGGGAATCAAGGTCGTCTCCAGTTGCTTCTTGATGAGCCTCCCGAAATTCGGCGAGGAACTGGATAAACCGTTCATGTTCGGTGACTGCGCTGTGGTGCCCAATCCGAGCGCCGAGGAGCTGGCCTCGATCGCCGCCAGTACCGCCGCAACCATGAAGAGCCTCCTCGATATCGAGCCTAGCGTGGCCATGTTGTCCTTCTCCACCAAGGGTTCGGCGAAGCACGCCGATGTCGACAAAGTCCTCAAGGCGCTGGACATCCTCAAGCAGAACCATCCGGACATCAAGGCCGATGGCGAGTTGCAGCTCGATGCCGCCGTCATTCCCGCCATTGGCAAGCGCAAAGCCCCGGACTCGGAAATCGCCGGTCAGGCTAACGTGCTCATCTTCCCCGACCTCGATGCCGGAAACATCGGCTACAAACTGACCGAGCGTTTCGCCGGCGCATCAGCCACCGGACCTATCATCCAGGGCCTCGCCAAACCGGCCAATGACTTATCCCGGGGCTGCTCAGCCGAAGACATCGTCAACGTTAGCGCTATCGCCATGCTGATGAGAGGGTAGCTACATGAGTGTAAGTCAGCTCGCACGAGAAATTGCCGAATCACCAACTCTCGCCATGAATGAGAAGGCCCGCCTTCTCCGCGAAAAGGGCGAGAAAGTCATCCACCTCGGAGCCGGTGAACCAAAGAGCAAAGTGCCCATCGATGCCATCCTGGCCGCAGCCGGACAACTCACAACCGGTGAGATCCGCTATACGCCAACCGAGGGCATCCCGTCCTTGATCAAGGCTATCATCCGCTACACCGAGGAATACTACAACAAAATCGTCACCAAGAACCATGTCATCGTCTCTGCCGGTGCCAAGCAGGCGTTCTATAATCTCATGATGACGCTGCTCAACCCGCAGGACGAGGTCGTTATCGTAGCACCCTACTGGGTAAGCTACCCCGAAATCGTTAAGATGCTCTATGGTATCCCGGTCATTGTCAGGCCGGAGGACGGACGTTTCTACCCTCGCATGGAAGATATCATCCAGAATGTCGGGTCCTACACCAAGGTTATCGTCATTAACAGCCCCAACAATCCATCTGGCGCTGTCTACCCTCCCGACTTGATCAGGGAACTGGTCGAATACTGCGAGAAGAAGGAAATCTATCTGGTGATGGATGACATCTATCACCGACTGGTTTTCGGCAAAAACAAGTGGGTCTCGGCCTACGACTACGCCAAAGATCAATCGGACAACTCCCGGCTGATCGTCATCAACGGTGTCTCCAAATCATATGCCATGACCGGCTTCAGGATCGGCTGGACTATCGCCAATCCAAAAATCACCAAAGTCATGATCAACGTTGCCGCCCAGAACACGTCATGCCCGTCAGTAATCCAGCAGCAGGCAGCCGCAGGCGCGCTGAACGGCATCCAGTCCGGTATCGAAAACCTCCGGCTGACGCTCGAGAACAACGCCAGGGTCATGATGAACGAGCTGAACTCATTCACCGATGTGCGGACCATTCCGCCCGATGGCACCTTCTACTGCCTGCCTGACTTCAGCGCCTACGAGAAGGACTCAGTCAAGCTCTCCAAATTCCTTCTGGAGAAAGCGCTCGTTGTTACCGTCCCGGGCAAAGAGTTCGGCTGCGAGGGCCACCTCCGCCTCTCCTACTGCGGCACGATCAAGGACATCATGGAAGGCGTCGCACGCATCAAATGGGCCCTTGATCCGGAGTCGCCAAATGAAATCTACATCGGTGATCGCAAGCTCAGGAGGGACTGGAAATGAACCCGTACATCATCGATATAAAATCGCCGTCTCACAACGAACGGAGATCTGTCAAAAGCGAGTACGGCCTGTCCAAACATGGTCTGACCAATCTCAACAACGTCTATTGGAATCTGCCCACCGAATCGCTCTACGAAGAGGTCATCTTCCGCAGCGAAGGACATATCACATTCGGCGGACCCGTCATTGTCAATACCGGCAAACATACCGCGCGTGCTGCCAATGACAAGTTCATCGTCAAGGAAGCCTCGACCGAGGATAAGATTTGGTGGGGCCAGTACAACCGCCCCATCGGACTGGACAAGTTCAACCTCACCCTGAACCGCCTCCAGGGGTTCCTGCAGGGACGAGACCTGTTCGTTCAGGACTGCTATGGCGGCGCCGACAAGAACTACCGCCTGCCGGTCCGCATCGTCACCGAGTACGCCTGGCACAGCTTGTTCGCACGGAATATGCTGATCGCGGCCGACACCAACGAGGAGTTGCGGCAGTTTGTACCTGAGTTCACTGTGATCGCCGTGCCGTCGTTCAAAGGCGTACCCGAGATCGATGGTAGTGTCTCCGACACCTTCATCATGCTCAATTTCGACCAGAAAATGTGCATCATCGGCAACTCCGGCTACGGCGGCGAGATCAAGAAGGCAGTCTTTACCGTACTCAACTATCTCCTCCCGCTGCGGAACGTTCTCACCATGCACTGTTCGGCCAATATTGGCGACAAAGGCGACACGGCGCTGTTCTTCGGTCTCTCCGGCACAGGCAAAACCACGCTGTCGGCGGATCCGAATCGCGGCCTCATTGGCGACGATGAACACGGCTGGTCAGACGAGGGCATCTTCAATTTCGAGGGCGGGTGCTATGCCAAGGTCATCGCGCTCTCCCCTACAGCCGAACCGCAAATCTATGCCTGTACCCGCAAGTTCGGAACCGTACTGGAAAACGTCGTCTTCGATCCGGTCTCGCGGCAACTCGATCTCGATGATGAGACCATGACCGAGAACACACGCGCCGCCTACCCGCTCCACTACATCGACAACGCTGTTCCGAGCAAGATGGGCGGTCACCCAAGAAATATCATTATGCTCACCTGCGATGC
>CAZXRO010000071.1:0-11419 GCA_964642435.1 uncultured Ignavibacteriales bacterium | reverse complement strand
GCATCGACTACCGTCGTTATGCGACCCGCATCACCCGGGACTGGCGTCATCGCCGGAGGACCGGTCCGCGCCATTCTGGAAACAGCCGGTGTCCAGGACATACTTACCAAGGCGCTCGGCAGCCGGAACCCGTTTAATGTTGTCAAGGCAACTATGAACGGTTTGCTTAATCTCCGGACACGAGAACAGGAACAGAATTTCCGGGATAAGGCCTGATTATACCCTGATCAGTCACACCCGTCCGAGTCGGGAAGGATAAGGCAATGGCCAAGTTGAAAGTCACACAGATTCGAAGCACGATCCACCGCAAGCTGCCTCAAAAACGAACTATCGAGGCGCTCGGCCTCGGCAAGCTGCACCGGACCGTGATGCACAGCGATACCCCACAGATCAGGGGTATGATCAGTAAGGTAAGCCACCTGGTTCAGGTAGAAGAAGTCGGTGAGTAGAGTAAGGATGAGGCGCTAAATGGAACTGCATAATTTACAACCTGCCGAGGGCTCTAAGAAAACTCGCAAACGCGTCGGTCGCGGCTCCGGTAGCGGTTTGGGTAAGACCTCTGGACGTGGCCATAAGGGCGCCAAAGCCCGTAGCGGCTTCAAACACCGCTACGCCCGTGAAGGCGGACAGATGCCCCTGCACCTGAGATTGCCGAAATTTGGCTTCACGAATATCTTCAAGAAAGAATTCCAGGTCGTCAATATCGGCGATGTCGCCGCAAGATGCCAACCGGGCGAAGTCTCCGCCGAAACCCTCAGACAGGCGGGACTCATCAGGAAGAATAACGTACCCGTGAAGATTCTCGGGAACGGCCAGGTTGAACAGGCTTTCACGATCAAGGTCGCCGCTTTCTCCAAGTCGGCCGTCTCCAAGATCGAAGCCGCCGGAGGAAAAGCCGAGGTGACTAAGTGATAGAGACATTTAAATCAATCTTCAAAGTCGAAGAGTTAAGAAGACGGATCTTCTTCACCCTCGGCCTGCTGGTTGTTTATCGCATCGGCGGTCATATTCCCACACCGGGGGTCGACGGAAGTATCCTGGCCAGTGCACTCTCCTCAGATTCCATCTTCGGAATGCTCGACCTGTTCGCTGGCGGTGCCTTCGCAAAGGCTACCATCTTTGCCATGGGGATCATGCCCTACATCTCAGCCTCCATTATGCTGCAGCTGCTCGGCGCCGTCGTGCCGTACCTGCAAAGACTGCAGCGCGAAGGCGAGGAAGGCCGGCGCAAGATCACCCAGTACACACGGTACCTCACCGTGCTCATCGCTGCCCTGCAAGCCTGGGGAACCGCAACCTTCCTGACCACCATTAATCTCAATGGCGTCCCTGCGGTACATATGGATACCTCGTCCTTTATCCCCCTGACAATCCTGACCTTTACCTGCGGGACCATCTTCATCATGTGGCTCGGCGAGAAAATTACCGAACGGGGTATTGGCAACGGTATCTCGCTGATCATCTTCATCGGCGTTATCGCACGCTTCCCCGATGCCGTAGTGCAGGAATCCCTCCTGATATGGCACGGCAGCCGCTCCTTCCTGGTCGGCCTGGTCATGCTGGCGATGATGGTTCTCGTCATTGCAGCCGTTATCATGGTCACCCGCGCCCAGCGTAAGGTCCCCGTCCAGTATCCGCGCAAGGTCATCGGACGTCGCGTCTTCGGCGGCGCAACAACCCACCTGCCGCTCAGCGTGAACTCCGCCGGTATTATCCCGATCATCTTCGCCCAGTCGATCATGTTCCTGCCGTCAACCGTGGCCCAGCTCTTCCCGAACACCGACTGGATACAGAACCTGGTCGCCGTGTGGCTGGCCCCCGGCGGATTCTGGTACTCTATCATCTATGGCCTGATTATTGTCTTCTTCGCATACTTCTACACGGCCATCGTCTTCAACCCGCGCGAAATCGCGGGGAATATGCAAAAGAACGGCGGCTTTATCCCGGGCATTCGCCCCGGACGAAATACCGCTCAGTATATCGAGGGAATCCTCACCCGGATTACACTTCCGGGCGCCGTCTTCTTCGCCGCTATCGCCATCCTGCCGTGGGTGCTCATCGGGCAGTTCAATGTCACCTTCTTCTTCGGCGGCACCGGCCTGCTGATTATCGTAGGTGTGGCACTTGATACGCTCCAGCAAATCGAATCCCACCTGCTTATGCGACACTACGATGGCTTTATGAAAAAGGGTAAAATTCGCGGGAGATCAATGTAATGGGCAAGAACTACATCTTTCTGGGCGCGCCGGGGACCGGCAAAGGTACCCAGGCGGCCAAACTGTCCGAAGATATGAAAATCAAGCACCTGTCAACCGGTGAGATGCTGCGCGAAGCCGTGGCGGCCGGTACCGAACTGGGCAAGCAAGCCGAGAACTTCATGAGCAAGGGTGAACTGGTCCCCGACGATCTGCTCGTCGGACTCATCGAAGACCAGATCAATTCCGGCGCCCTTGATTCCGGATTCATCCTTGATGGCTTTCCACGCACCATGCCACAGGCTGAAGCACTTCAGGAAATGCTTGATAAAAAGAACATAACTGTCGATGCCGCAGTGCTTTTCACTCTTGATGATGAGGTGATCGTCGACCGTCTGGCCGGGAGAGGTCGGGCCGATGACGATGAAAGCGTGGTGCGCAATCGACTCGAGGTGTACCGCAAACAGACACGGCCTATCGAGGACTTCTATCGCAAACAAAGCGTCCTCAAAGAGGTGTCCGCAAATAAGGACATCGATGGCGTCTATGCGGATCTCAAGAAGGTGGTAGGCTGAGCCTGATACGCTGGTCTGCTCTGCGAACATGCTGACGAAGTCGCCGGAGGAAATCGAGATAATGCGCCAGGCGGCCCAACTGGTCACGAAGACGCTGAATATGGTTGGTGATTCCATTAGACCCGGTATGACCACCATTGAACTTGATCGCCTGGTCGAGCAGTTCATTCTGGATCACGGCGCCAAACCAGGCTTCAAGGGCTTTCACGGGTATCCGGCCTCAGCATGTATCTCGATCGATGATGAGGTCGTGCACGGAATCCCCGGCGATCGCGTCATGCGCGAGGGACAGATTGTGTCGGTCGATGTCGGCACCATCGTCGAGGGCTTCTACGGCGACAGCGCCAGAACCTTCGCCCTCGGTGACATTCCCGCCGAGGTACAGCGCCTGCTCGATGTTACACAGAAGGCGCTCGAAGCGGGAATCGAACAAGCCCGACCCGGAAACCGCGTTGGCCATATCTCACACGCCGTGCAGCAAGTGGCCGAAAAACAAGGCGGCTTCGGCGTCGTCAGGCAACTGGTCGGACACGGTATCGGACGAAACATGCACGAGGAACCTCAAATACCGAACTTCGGATCCACCAACGAGGGACCGAAACTGAGAGCTGGACTTGTGATTTGTATAGAACCCATGATTAACATGGGTACACATCAGGTGAAAACTCTGCCCGATGGCTGGACTGTGGTGACCGCCGATGGAAGACCATCTGCACACTACGAACATCAGATCGCCATAACTGATGACGGTCCGGACGTGTTGAGCAAACTGTAAGGGAGTCTATGGCCAAAGAGGAAACAATTACGGTAGAAGGTAAAGTGATCGAACCTCTGCCGAATGCGATGTTCAAAGTGGAACTCGACAACGGACACGTTGTGCTCGCTCACATTTCCGGCAAAATGCGTATGCATTTCATCAAGATACTGCCGGGAGATAAAGTAACACTTGAACTGTCGCCCTACGATTTGAGCCGTGGCCGAATTACGTACCGGTACAAGTAATCAGACGGCAGGAAAGGCGGTAAAACTATGAAAGTGAAGTCTTCTGTCAGAAAGCGCTGTGAGCACTGCAAAATCATCAAGCGCAAAGGCGTTCTCAGGGTTATCTGCAAAAGAAACCCCAATCACAAACAGCGCCAGGGATAAGATAGCGACAACGAATACGTATGTTACGCGATTTATAAAGGAGTACTGATTTGGCTCGAATTGCAGGTGTCGACCTGCCAAAAGAGAAGCGGGTCGAGGTCGGCCTGACCTATATCTACGGAATAGGTCCCCACATCGCCAAACAGGTTTTGCATAAGACCGGGGTCAGTCCTGATACCCGGGTCAACAAGCTGACCGACGATGAGGTCGCCAAGTTACGCAATGTCATTGAGAATGACTACACCATCGAGGGTAACCTCCGGACCGAAATCTCAATGAACATTAAGCGGCTGATCGATATTGGCAGCTATCGCGGTCTGCGGCATCGCCGCGGACTACCCGTGCGCGGACAGCGCACCAAAACGAACGCGCGCACCCGAAAGGGACCGCGTCGGGCAATCGGCGGACTCAAAAAGAAGACCGTCAAGTAGCGATGCAAAACCGACAAGAGATTTCAGAGGTGATACGTGGCTGATCCCAAGAAGAAAGGACGCGTCAAAAAGAAAGCGCGTCGCGTTGACGCAAACGGTGTTGTCCACATCAAGGCGACCTTCAACAACACCACCATTACCGTTACCGACACCAGCGGAAAAACCATCTCATGGGCCACCGCCGGACGGGCCGGTTTTAAGGGCTCCAAGAAGTCGACCCCCTTCGCCGCCCAGCTCGCCGGCTCAACCGCAGCCAAAGAGGCGATGGATATGGGCCTGCGCAAAGTCGAAGTCTGGGTCAAGGGTCCCGGTTCCGGACGCGAGGCCGCTATCAGGTCGCTCTCCGCTGCCGGCCTGGAGGTCGTCCTCATCAAGGACGTTACCCCCATCCCGCATAACGGGTGCCGACCGCCAAAACGGCGCCGCGTCTGATCGTTGGCCATGTTAGAGAAGATAGGAACTTTCTCAGAGTGCTGGGATAGCCTGGACAAAATGACCGACTACACCCCGAGTCAACCATGCCACCGACTCGGAACTTTAGCAAAACCAGGTCGGTTATGGACCAGGTAAAGGAGTCTTTCCCTACGGGAGGTTTGTTGACTGATATGAAATGGAAACCGATTACCATGCCGAAGGAGGTCGTCAACGACCAGTCTTCCGCAGACGAGAATTACTCGAGCTTCAACATCGAACCGCTCGAGCGAGGCTTCGGAACAACGCTGGGCAACTGCCTCCGGCGAGTACTGCTCTCCTCGATCCAGGGCGCTGCCGTCGTCTCTATGCGCATCAAGGGATGCCTTCACGAATTCTCCACTATCCCCGGAGTCTATGAGGATGTCACGAATATCGTCCTCAATGTGAAAGCTATCCGCATTCGGATGCATGCCGATAGTATGCGCACACTCCGTCTCAAGGCCAACGGCAAGGGAGAGGTAACCGCCGGTATGTTCGAGGGTGACCCCGATGTCGAAATACTCAACCCCGATCAACATATCTGCGAGTTGACCGATGATATCGATTTCGAAATGGAGATCGACATTGACTCCGGCCGAAGCTACCATGTCGCCGAGGCTAACAAGCGCGAGGATGCACCCGCCGGCACCATCTTTGTCGATGCACTGTTCTCACCCGTGATCAAGACAGCCTTCCGTGTCGAAAATACGCGCGTCGGCCAAAAGACCGATTACGATCGGCTCCTGCTGGAAATTAC
The DNA here is from genome assembly GCA_964642435.1 of uncultured Ignavibacteriales bacterium. Classification (GTDB taxonomy): domain Bacteria; phylum Zixibacteria; class MSB-5A5; order GN15; family FEB-12; genus WJKG01. The sequence continues at coordinate 5,862 of CAZXRO010000071.1, read as the reverse complement.
TACCGATGGCTCCATCACGCCGGAAGATGCCCTGTCCTATGCCGCCAAACTGATCAAAGATCACCTCCAGTTGTTCATCCACATCGATGAATCCGTCCTGGTCGAAGAGGAACCCGAGGAAGACGAGGAAGTTATCCGCATGCGCAACCTGCTCAAGACTCGCGTCGATGAGCTCGAACTGTCCGTGCGCTCCTCCAACTGCCTGCGGGCCGCCAATATCCAAACCCTGGCGGATCTCGTCACCAAGAGCGAATCGGAAATGCTCAAATACCGCAATTTCGGGCGCAAGTCGCTCAATGAAATAAGTACCATCCTCGAATCCATGAATCTCTCGTTCGGGATGGATGTGTCTAAGTATATGGAAGGCAGTTCGACAGCGTCGACCGCCAGCTAAGCCCAAGGTGGGAGTGTAAAGTAGTTATGGGACATCGTGATAAAACGGTCAAGCTGGGGCGTACAGCTTCCCACCGGGATGCCATGCTGAGTAATATGGCGGCCTCCCTGTTCAAGCATCGCGTCATTACAACGACCGATGCCAAGGCAAAGGCCCTGCGCCCGGTGGTTGATCGCATCATCGCCACGGCAAAACAGGATACCCTGGCAGCCAAACGACAAGTGGCCAGAACCATCCAGGAAAAGGACGTCTTCAAAAAACTCTTTTCCGAAATCGTTCCCCAATTCTCAGACCGTGACTCCGGGTTCACCCGCGTCATCAAGTCCGGATTCCGTCGCGGCGATGGCGCCCTGATGGCGGTCGTCGAATTGCTGACCGAAAAACCGCCCGAAAAAACCGACGACAAAAAGAGCAAGAAGAAGTCCAAATAGACTGAGCTTCGATGCTCTCAGCATAAGCGATTCTTACCCGGCGCCCACCCTCGTGGGCGCCCTTTTCTGTTGACAACCCCACCGTACCACACATTCTGTTTGCTTGCCTTGAAGTCTCACTTGTGTTATATACCGTAACAGATACGCAGATTGAGCGTTACCGTGTCGGTACTGGTGGCCGCGGCCACCCGGCCGCCTCATGATGTAAACAAAATGCATAAGGTGAGGGGAACATGACTGACCAGCCGCAGAAGAAAGGGATGTCAAAGGGCTGCTTGGTGGCTCTGATCGTGGTCGGTATCCTGGTGATTATGGTCGCCGTCGCAGGAATCACCTGCTGGATGAAAAAGGATGACCTCGTCAAATACGGGGTGACTAAACTCGTCGGCGGCATCGCCCAAATGGCCGAGGCAGATCCTCAACCCGGGGTCGATCCTCAACACTTACAGGATTTCGCCGCTGCCTTCGAACAGCGGGTCAACGAGGCCGATTCAATCGACTTCGAAAAGTTCGGACTCCTGGCCCAGCAACTGCAGCCAATTGCCCAGGATGAGAAGATTGACTCTGCCGAAGCCAGAGAACTCTATGAGGCGGTATTCGATATCTTCCCGGACATGCGCGACGAATACGCCCCACCCTCAATGACCGAGGACACCGCGGCCGACACGCTCATGCCCGAGGACACAACTACGTCTGAGGGAATGTAACGCTCCTGGCAAGCATGACACGTTTAGCCGTCTGTCAGAAGGGATGGTACCCCCACTGACTATCCCCCTGAAGGCGTGATCGCTCGCCTCGTTCTGACCAGCGAAGGCACGATCACCCGGTGTCCGATGAAGGTATATCGCTCACGCGCAAGACGGCGTCACACCGGATATGGGAGGTCGTCGGTAGCACACCGTTATGACTATTCTCGCGGGAATACTCATCAGCTATTTGCTCGGCGCCATACCGGTCGGGCTCATTGTCGCCCGCCTGGCCGGTGTCGGTGATATTCGCCGGCATGGCTCCGGAAACATCGGTGCCACCAACGTCTGGCGCACCGCCGGTTTCAAGGTCGCCATCTGGGTCTTCATCCTCGACATCGGCAAGGGTGTTGCCGCTGTCCTGCTCGGGAGATACATCGCCACAGCCTATTCTGTCGCCCCTTTTGCCATCGAACACTTCATGGTTCTCTGCGGGATCGCCGCCATCTTAGGCAACGTCTTTCCCGTCTTTCTCGCCTTCAAGGGCGGCAAGGGAGTCAACACCTCGCTCGGCGTCATGGCGACCCTGCTGCCACTGCAGACAGCCATTGCCTTCGCCGTGTTCCTGATTGTTGTGCTGACTACACGCTTCATCTCGCTGGGCTCCATTCTTGCGGGTGTGACGCTTGCCACCGTGGTCATCGTCCAGCGCGTCATGTTCGATATACCGGTCGCCGACGTCTTCGTCGCCGTAAGCCTCCTGCTGGCCGTCCTCGTCATCTTCACGCACCGCCAGAACATCGTCCGCCTCGTCTCCGGCACAGAAAACCGCTTCTCAGCCCGGAGCCACTCCAAACAGCAGGGGGGAGGCAGCCATGTTTGAGCGCGTAACAATCCTCGGCGCCGGCTCCTGGGGACTCGGCATGGCTCATGTCCTGTCCGCCGCCGGTCTCAACATAACCATGTGGGAGTTCGACCCGGGCGAGTGCCAAGTCCTTCAGACCCGGCGCACCATCCCGTCGAAAATGCCCGGATTCCAACTGCCTGATTCCGTCCAGGTCACCAGTGACCTCGCCGAGGCGCTGACCCGCACCGAACTCGTGCTGCTCGCGGTCCCTGCCCAGATACTTCGATCCGTCATGACCGACGTTAGCAAACTGCTTCCATCCGATGTCGGTATCGTCAACCTCGCCAAGGGGATCGAGGTGGAGTCGCTCAAACGTATGTCAGAGGTGATAATCGAGCAACGCCAGAACGAGTCAACGCCGGTCGCTACCATCTCCGGCCCGTCACACGCCGAGGAAGTAGTCAGGAATATGCCCACCACCGTCGTCGTCGCGGGTCAGCCCGATGGATTCGTGGAAGCAGTGCAGGAGTCGTTCTCAACTTCCAATTTTCGGGTATATAAATCGCATGACCTGCTCGGCGTCGAGCTCGGTGGGTCACTGAAGAATATCATCGCCATCTCCGCCGGCATCTCCGTCGGTCTCGGACTGGGCGACAATACGCTGGGGGCACTCATCACCAGGGGCCTGGCCGAAATCACGCGGCTCGGAGTTGCTATGGGCGCATCCGCAGAGACCTTCGCCGGATTATCCGGGATCGGCGATCTGGTCACCACCTGCGCCTCAAAACACAGTCGCAATCGGCACGTGGGGGAAGCAATCGGGCGAGGCAAAACCTTGCACGAGGTGCTCAGCGGCATGAAGATGGTCGCCGAGGGAGTCCAGACAACCCGAAGCGGGTACCGACTTGCCCATAAGTACCAGGTCGAAATGCCCATCACCCGACAGGTGCACGATGTTCTCTTCGAGGGGAAAGAACCGTCACAGGCTGTCGGCGATCTGATGGAGCGATCACTGAAGGAAGAGGTATGGCAGTAGCGAGTTTGCGCAGATGGGAGGGGTAAACCATGAGTAAGTCTGTCGAGAGCGGCAAGCTGTATTATTCGATCAGCGAGGTCGCGCGCATGACCGGGCTGGAAGCCTATGTCTTACGCTACTGGGAAAAGGAGTTCCCACAACTCAAGCCACGCAAGAATCGCGGCGGCAATCGCATGTACACCCAGAAGGACATCGATGTCATCAACCAGATCCGACACCTGAGGATGAACGAGAAACTCACCATCGCCGGGGCAAGATCCCGGCTGACTATGAAACGTGCCCCCGAACACGCCACCGCGCAAACAGCCCTGCCCGTCAAGGCAAAGACCCTGATCGGCCAGATTCGGGAGGATATCCAGCACCTGTTGAAAATTTTCTCTTGAGTTTCACAGATTGCTGCCTACATTGAAGACCGACAGCGCCAGGCACAAAATACAGTCGGAGCGTAGCGCAGCTTGGTTAGCGCACTCGCTTGGGGTGCGAGAGGTCGGCCGTTCAAATCGGCTCGCTCCGACCATTTTCCCCTCACCCGGTGCCCCTACCCGCACACCCAACATTCACTTGCTTTTTCCTCCCATGCTGCCTACTATTCGCGCCACGGAAAACCTATGACACAATTGACGACTACATATATCCACGCGATCCGCCTCGTCGGCCATCCCCATTACCAGGGACTGACCCATGGCTAAAAGACGACGAATTCTGCTGACCAATGATGACGGCTACTACTCCGATGGACTCGTGACCCTCATCACCGAACTGAAACGACGAGCCAAAGTCTATGTCGTCGCCCCCGACAGGGAGCAGTCGGCCAGCTCGCATTCACTGACCCTCAATCGTCCCCTGCGCGTCCAACAGGTCGATGAACACCGCTGGGCGATCGATGGTACCCCCACCGATTGCGTCATGCTCGGCATACACATGCTCTTCAAGGACGATCCCCCGGATATGATCATCTCCGGGGTTAACCACGGTGCCAATATGGGCGACGATGTCACCTACTCGGGGACGGTCGCCGCCGCCATCGAGGGCGCCATCCTCGGCGTGCCCTCCATCGCCGTCAGCATGGCCAACTGGGAACCGGGGATACCCATGAAACGTGCCGCTCAGTTTGTAGCCAAGCTCTACTCAAACTTCGATCGGCTTGCCCTCGAAATAGGCTCGTTCCTGAATATCAATCTCCCGCGCGACAACGGCCAAGCCTACAGCAACTACGAATTCACCCGGCTTGGCACCCGCCAGTACAAGGATATCGTCATCCACAAAACCGACCCCAGAGGCAAACCGTACTACTGGATCGGCGGTCGGGCCAAATGGAAAAAGGCCAGGGGAACAGATTTCGAGGCCGTCTCGCGAGGCGTCGTTTCAATCACGCCGCTCAGGCTCAACTTCACCGACACCACAACCCTCAAGCGGCTCAGCGACCTCAAGCTCAAACTGTAGATAAAATGATGCCAAAAACAGGAGTGACAGGACCAATAAATGCTATTGACTTTGGCGCAGAAAGTAGTATCATTCCTGCTCCAACAGATGAATATCGGGGCGTAGCGCAGTTTGGTAGCGCGCTTGGTTCGGGACTAAGAAGTCGCTGGTTCAAATCCAGTCGCCCCGATTTTTTTTACGCTTTCGTTAACAGGTTCAGGGGACAAGTTTGAGCAATTCTCCACTGCCAAACACTAACCTCGTCAGAAAGGAACATCACAATGTCCAGCCGGAGACAGCCTATCGTGGCTATTGTGGGGGCTGGGAAGTGCTCGCGAAAACTCCGTGATCAGGCCGCAGAAGTCGGGCGCTACGTCGCCGAAAACGGCGGTATAGTGGTCTGCGGTGGTATGGGCGGTATTATGGAAGGAGCCGCCAAGGGCGCCAAAGAGGCCGGTGGCACGACGATCGGCATCCTTCCCACATCTGATCGAGCCGATGCCAACGAATTCATCGACTACGTCATTCCAACCGGTTTCGGCGAGGCCCGAAACATCATGGTCGTCCGCACGGCCGATGTCGTTGTGGCCTTTCCCGGCAAGTATGGCACCCTCAGCGAAATGGCCTTTGCCATGCATGCCCACAAACCGGTCATCTCTATAAACGCCTGGAAACTTGGCGACGAAATCCTCCAATCGAAAGACCCTGCCGAAGCTGCCGAACTGGCCATGAAACTGGCCAACGAGGCGATCGATGAACAGGATGGATGATGCCTAAGGCGCAGGCAGCGATTCGAGTCTCCGGACGGGTCCAGGGAGTCGGCTTCCGATACTGGACCCTCCAAAGAGCTACGCAGCTTGACCTCACCGGACTCGTCAAGAACGACCCCGATGGAAGCGTGTTTGTCCTCGCCGAGGGAGAACGCTCCAATATCGAATCACTCATCGAACAACTTAAGTACGGCCCTCAAACAGCAGCTGTCGCCGATGTCTCAGCGTCCTGGCGTGAGTTCGAAAATAAGTATTCCGATTTCATGATAACCCACT
>CAZXRO010000070.1:10222-11517 GCA_964642435.1 uncultured Ignavibacteriales bacterium | reverse complement strand
AGACTACAACCGAGGTCGAGAACCAGGGCCTGGTCGAGACATTGAATCCACCATAGCCGTAGATGATTGTCGGTCGGTGGCCGTCGAGTTCCAGCCCGCGCTTATGGACAACGAACATTGGTACCCGCGTACCGTCCTTTGAGTCAAACCAGACCTGCTTGACCTGGAGGCTCTCGGCATCAATCTGAAGGTCAGGCTGGTGCCATGTTTCAGTTTCGCCACTCTCGATATTGTGGCGGTAAATTGTCGATGGCATGGCATACGATTGGAACGTGTAGTAGGCATACGGGTTGTCCAGGCGCCCGGAAGGCATCCCCATCGTCCCCGGCATGGGGGATTCAAGTTCGCGCACGAATGCGCCATCCGTATCATAGATCCTGGCATAACTGACCATATCCTTTTGCCAGAGTACAGACAACATGCCGCCAACCAGATCGAACCCGAGAAAGACCGCCTCGTCCTCGGGAATCAGGGTCTGCCAATTCTCCACCATTGCTTCATCGAGATCCCCCCGCAGCAGGCGACGGTTTGGCGCGTTCCAGTTGGTGCTCGCATACACCTGGCCATCGGCTATTGCCACATCAAACTCCGCCTCGATGCCAGTAATCAGCGGCTGGATCGGGCCGGAGACAGCCATATCCTTGTAGTAGACTTCATTCTGTTGTCCGGCACCGAACCAGACACTCACGATCAACCAGCGATTATCGTCGGAGCGCCCAACACTGATCCCCTTCTCTGGGCCGAGTCCGCTTCCGAAGAGCTCCTTGTCCCCGGATGGATCGCCGCCAAACTGATGGTAGTACACGCGCGCGGTACCGTCCCCAAGTCGCTTGCTGTAATACACTCCCCTGCCGTCAGAGGCAATTACGACACCAAAATGGACAGCCGCGGGCAGCACCGTCGGGTGGGGCAGAAGCGAATCAACCCGAAGGAAGTGAACCTCCGTTTCATCGGCGCCCCCCTCACGGATACCGTAAGCCAGTAGCGTGCCGTCGACACTGACATCGGTCAGCGTGACGCTGGTGGTGCCGTCCTGGCTGAGCCCCGTGGGATCGACCAGCAGCATCTCTTCACCGTAGGCTCCCTCACGCATATAGATCGCAGAAAGCTCCTGCTCCGGTAGTCTCTGGGCATAGAACAGCCTGTTGCGACGAGTGGTGGGTTTGCTCACGCTGGTGCGTCGCATCAGATCGGTGAATCGAGCACGCAGGCTATCACGCCCGGGAAGCTGGTCGAGCAGCATCCCTGTGAAGCTGTTCTGAGCCTCGATCCAGGCTCGCGTGCGAGGGGACTGC
>CAZXRO010000070.1:6855-10212 GCA_964642435.1 uncultured Ignavibacteriales bacterium | reverse complement strand
ATCTCTTGTCCGTGCATGGTGTCGACTACCGGCTCCTGAGTGGTCACCGGTGGTGATACTACGGTCTTGACCGGTACCTCCCTCTCTGATTCACAGCCGATTGCAACCAGTACAGTCGCCATCACCACCCACAATACTCGACAACAACGGATCTCCATAGCCTGTCCTTTCTGCAGTGAGGCCGTCCTGAGCGACGCATCACGGTCTACTCATTGTGACCCGTCCACCGTCGCGACCAGACGTCACTTGTGCTGTCTCGACACAGTCAAGAATACTATACCATGCCCGGGGATTCAAGCCCCGACTGCTCCGCCGAAAGCCAAAAATGAAGGCCGGCTGCAGTGCAACCGGCCCATAGGATCTAAATGCTGACAGGTATGCTATCAGCTCATGTGCTTGCTGACCAGTTTGGTCATCTCGAACATGGAGACTTTCTTCTTGCCACCGAATACCTTCTTGAGCTTGTCGTCAGCATTGATCATACGACGGTTCACGTCGTCCTGAAGATCATTCTTCTTGATGTAGTCCCAGAGTTTCTTGGTAACCTGGGTGCGAGGCATGGCCTTCTTTCCAACGACCTCTTGCAGCTCCGGCGAGAGATCCATCGGGCGCATAAAAGCCGCGTTCGGTTTGCGCTTCGTTGTCGTTTTCTTCTTGGCTGTCGAACGAGTACCGGTCGCCTTGCGGGCTGTCGTCTTTCTGGCAGTTGTCTTCTTCGCCGTGGTCTTCCGAGTGGTGGTCTTCTTGGCGGTCGACTTCTTCGGGGCTGCTTTCTTGCGAGTGGTCGTGGACTTCTTGGGTGCGGCCTTCTTAGCCGTGGTCGACTTCTTCGCAGTGGTCTTCTTGGCCGCAGGCTTCTTTGCCGCAGGCTTCTTCGCCGCAGGCTTCTTTGCCGCCTTCTTGGTGGCAGGCTTCTTCGCGGTCGTCTTCTTGGCTACTGCCATGACATTGCTCCTTTAGCTTCTGAGAGAATTGCTGCTTTTTGTATGTCTGCTTTTTGTTTGGTCTACGATTTACGACCGGTTCCTCAACCCTGGCTGCCGCATGATTCCCCGGCTACTTTGCTGCAAAGTACATTTGTTTGACGATTTAGAGCAAGACATTTTCTTCGTGTTAGATCAAAAAAACGCCCCTTTTTCATAGGGGGAAACCGGTCTTCCCCCTCACAAATGGTCCCGAAGATTCTTCCGATTTCTATGCTCGCCGAAGCTCAATCACCGGTGCTTCCTGCGGGCACCCCAGACGGAACGGGAACCAGTGTCCCATACCTGCCGTGGTATACAAATGCGAGCGGCCCCGCGTATAATGACCCCATATGTACGGAATACCACCCACCGTCTCGACCAGAGAGCGCCCACCTAAACCCAGTTGCCCTCCGTGCGTGTGACCTGCCAGCGTCAATCCGATCCCCTGGCTGGCGGCGTAGTCGAAGGCGTACGGACGGTGACTCATCAGGATCGTGTAGTCAGCCACCTGATGTGTGGGCAATATGATGTCGATTCTCTCCTTGAAGAACTGCGGACCGCTGCCGCTGAGCCGGACGGGATCATCTATCCCCGCTATACAAAGGCGGGCGCCACCTGTCTCAAGCAGGCGTGAACTGTCCATCAACAGCGTGGCCGGCGACTGCCGACAGATACTGACAAATCGCTGCAGCCCCCTGAAATACTCGTGATTGCCCACTGAAACAAAGATCCCCAGCCGAGGCTGAAGCGCATCAATCATTCGCAGGGCAGGTGCCAGTTGGTCCAGTTCGTCCGCAACATCCCCGGTCACAAGTACCAAATCCGGCTTGTGTTGAGCGGCGTCGTCCAGCGTCTGGCGGACATGCCCTAAATCAATATACCTGCCCAGATGAATATCGCTCAGGTGCAACAGGCGCAACCCGTCGAGATCAGGATGAAGATTGTCGACCCGGATCTCCCTTCGGTAGACCCGGACATTGTGAAATGCCCCGGAGATACCTGCCACCCCCAGCCCAAGGGTCATCGCCGGCAGCGCGGCCGCAGCCGCCTTAAGAAACACCCGCCGCTTCTCGCGCTGCAACGCTGGCTCAGCCGTGTCTCGGCTGAAGAACCTGTCCAGTAACCGCCCCAGTAAATGCACTCCGCCAGAGACCGGCAGCGACAACATCAGGGCGACCTCCAGCACGAATGTGGCCGAAGCCAGGATAGCACTGGGGTACACCAGCCAGTCTATCGCCCGGTATTCACCCAGCGCCCACAGCCCTACCATCACCACCCCGAACACGGGTAGCAACAACGCTGACCTGCGAATCCACCGCGTCTGCCACCACTCATAGTTGAGCAGGCGCAAGAGTGCAACATACACTGCCCCGAACAGCAAAATGACTATTGTCGCGAAAATGATAGGAAACAGATTGCGCATTCGTGCTCTACTTGCCAGTTATCCTCGTAATATGCGGCCCTGTGCCGCGTCTGACCTTAAACCTTCAGCCAGACCGCCGGTTCCCCGCAAAAACGCCACTGGGTATCACGCTAACTGCGCCAGACCGAGGGCCGGAGTACGATCAGGACTGTGAATATCTCCAGTCGGCCGAGCAGCATGGAGAAGATTAGAAGCCACTTGCCTGGAATCGGGATCCAACCGTAGTTTTCGATGGCTCCAACCCCAGCCAATCCAGGACCAATATTACCTATAGTGGCAATGGAGCAACTCACCGCAGTGGTAATGTCGGGAACGAACAACGTCATGGCCAGCGACACCAAAACGAACAGAATGACAAAGAGAATAAAGAAGGAAACGATATTGACTATCTGAGTCTCGTCGATACTCCTCCCCCCCACCTTGACCGGAGCAATGAGTCGTGGTTGAGTCAGCCGTCGCAAGTGCGTAAAGGCCACTTTGAAGACGATCATAATCCGTATCATCTTCATCCCACCTCCGGTCGAACCGGCACACCCCCCAAAAAACATGAGCAAGACCAGCAGGACGCGCAGGAAGTCGGGCCAGATGTCGAAGTCCGCGGTGGCGAATCCGGTGGTGGTGACGATCGCCACTGCCTGGAATGTGGCTGTACGGATAGTGTTGTAGACACCGTCGATCTTCTGCTCCTCCTGCACGTAGTGCTCCGCCATGGCTATCGGCCCGATCGGATCATGACGATACGACTCCAACGCCTCATTGATCGGCGCCAGCCCCTGCACCAACAGCACCACTGTGACTAGAACGACTGCCACCAGGATCACGCCATTATAGAATACGAACTCCCGGTTGCGGAACATGGTGCTTAGATCACCCCGAAGGGCCTTGAAATGCAGAAGGAAGTTGATTCCAGCAAGATACATGAAAACGATTATGACCCACTCAATCGCATCCGAGTTGTACCCGCCAATC
>CAZXRO010000070.1:0-6845 GCA_964642435.1 uncultured Ignavibacteriales bacterium | reverse complement strand
ATCGAGGCATTGTTGTTCGAGAATCCACCCGTAGCCATCGTTGCAAAAGTATGACAGACTGCATCGAACAGACTCATCCCGGCCACGACCAGCATGATCGTCTCGGCCAAACTCAACAGCAGGTAGACGCCCCAGAGGATAGATGCAGTCTGGGCCAGCCGCGGTTGCAGTCGGTCCTTCGAGGGCCCCGGCACTTCGCCCCGGAACATCTGGTACCCGCTGACGCCCATCGCCGGGAAAATCGCAATGGCCAGCGTGATGATCCCCATGCCCCCCAGCCAGTGCGTTAGGCAGCGCAGGAACTGGAGCGATCGCGGCAGTCCCTCGATATCAGAGAAGATGGTGGCTCCGGTAGTGGTGAACCCCGACATAATCTCAAAGAAAGCATCGGTGAATGACAGGAAGAACGAACTGCTGCCGGTCGCCTGAAGCCAGCTCAACAGCGGCAGGCAGTTGACGAACGTCAGCGCCAGCCAGCCGAGTGTGACGATAGCATACCCCTCGCGCACCCCCTGCTCGTGTCGCGAGCGTCGACAGAGTACCACCAGAACGCTCCCAGCAATCAGTGAAATGGCCATCGCCCACAAAAAGCCGACCATCTCCAGCCGGACCAATGCCTCAGCCAGCGACAGGCCCTCTTGCGTATAGTCCCACAGCCCGATGGCCACCGGGACCAACAGCAGTCCCGTCATCACCTGCAGGAGCTTGCCTATGGCATAGCCAACTGCTCGCTTGCGCATACGTTAAGACTCTATCCCAGCAGCCGTCGCGGCTGGAACAGCTTCTCCAGTGAAGAGAGGTTTGCGTGACGGGTTATCACAATCAGGTGATCATACGCATTGATGATCGTATCACCACTGGGGAGAATCATTTGATCCTCACGCACAATCGCACCGACTATTGACCCCCGCTTGAACTTGGGCGCAATCTCGATCAGTTTCTTTCCGGCCACAGCGCTTTGCGGATCAACATCAAAGCGCACCGCCTCGATATCGACATCAGACAACTGCACAACTGCGCCGATCTGCCCGCGCGAGATCAACTCCAGTATCTCCCGTGCCGTCGTCAGCCGGGGGTTAATAACATGATCGATCCCGATTGATCGGAATACCTTCTCCTGAAGATTCTCGGTCGTAATTGCAATTGTCTCGTGTGCCCCCGCTGCCCGCGCCAGCAACACCGAGAGCATGTTGTAGTCAGGTTCATCGGACACGGCAATAAAGAACGATGCATGATCTGTATGCAGTTCCTTCAGCAAATCAGGCTGGGTACAGTCCCCGTGGATTACTTCCACTTTGCTGAATCGCTCGGCAGCTTCGTTGGCATGATCGAGATCAGGGTCAACAAGGACGACCTTGTTGTCCGTTTCTTCCAGCGCCGCAGCCAGCTCAAGCGTCGTATAGCTGGCCCCGGTTACAATGATCTTGCGCGTCTTGCGCTTCTCTATGCCAACCAATCGGAGAAAGACATCGAGAGACTCCCGAGCCAGTAGCGAGTAGATGATATCTCCAGGCTTAATGATAGTCTCACCATCGGGGATCATCCCCTCGTGATTGCGCACCAGTGCCGGAAACAGCACCATCGCCGGAGCGATCTCCGAACGAATCTCGCGGGGGCACTTGTTGGCCAGTGGCATCTCCTCGGTAACGGTATAGCCGCGCAGCAGGATCCTGCCATCCTCGAAATTGGCGGACTCCACAGCGTGCGGCGTGGTGACAAACTGCAGTATGTGATCAACCAGTACCTTCTCCGGATGGATCACAGCCGTGATACCCAGCCGCTGAAGATCAACCAGACCGCCACTCGCCTCGTAGTCAGCACTGCGAAGCCGAGCGATACGGCCCGTCACATTGTGCTGCGAGGCCAGCGCGCAGGCGACGATATTGACCTCGTCATTCGGCGTTACCGCCAGGAGCAAGTCGGCGTTCTCTATACCCGCCTCCCTAAGGATTCCCGGCGAGGATCCCGAACCGTTGACTATCTGAAGATCCAGCTTCTGTGACAAACTGTCACACAGTCCACGATCGACCTCAACCAATGACAGCTCGTGTTTATCCCTGAGCAGGTGTTCGGCCAGGCTGTAACCAACCACACCGCCACCGATGATAACTATTCGCATAATACTCCCGCGTGAGCCGCCAGCGGTTTACCGACAGCAATCATTCAACGCACAATGTTTGCACTGGCCCCTGTCGATGCAAATAAATAATCACACCGGAGCAGACATCCACAATCTGGAGCATACAAAGTACAAGGCCGGTATCCTCGTGAGGATACCGGCCGTTGCCAATGTCAGGCAAGCCTCTTCAGGCCTCAGAAGCCATAAATGTCGCCATACTTGGCCTTCATGTACTCGATAGTCGGACGGTGATCCAAGGGACTCCCTGTGACAACCTCAACCAGTTTTGTTGCCCGGTAGCGTTTGCCCTGGCTGTGAATCTTCTCCTTGAGCCAGTTGCGAAGGTTGACCAGTTCACCTCGCTCAAACTGCTGCTCAAGGTCCGGCATCTCCTTCTTCGCCTGGTTGTAGAATTGCGCCGAGTACAGATTGCCCAGCGTATACGTCGGGAAATAGCCAATCAACCCGGCGCTCCAATGCACGTCCTGAAGACATCCATTGGCATCCTTGTCCACCTTGATTCCGAGGTACTTCTCAAACCGGCTGTTCCACTCGGCAGGGACATCGGCTGGCTTGAGATCACCCGTCAGCATGGCCCGCTCCAGCTCAAACCGCAGCAGAATGTGCAAGTTGTAAGTACATTCGTCGGCCTCGACACGGATGTATGAAGGGGCCACATTATTGATTGCTGCGTAGAAGTCGTTCAGTTGCACACCGTCGAGTGACTCCTTGAACAGGTTCTGCAGAATAGGGAAGAAATGCCGCCAGAACGGCTTGGACCGGCCTACCTGGTTCTCCCACATCCGCGACTGCGACTCGTGAATACCCAGCGACACCGACTCTCCCATCGGCATGCCGAAGAAGTCCGTCTTGGGCAAGCCGGACTCGTACAGACCATGGCCAGCCTCGTGCATTGTGCCAAACAGGGCGTCATTGAGCCGCTTCGGGTTGTATCGGGTGAGTATGCGAGTATCACCGTAGCCGATACCGGTACAGAACGGGTGGGTCGTGATATCGAGACGACCGGCCTTGAAGTTGAACCCCATCGCCGAGGCAACCATCTCACCGAAGATCTTCTGCTTGCCGGTGTCGTACTCGCGTTCAACAATCGAAACATCGGGCTTCTGAGAGGCACCCTTGATCTTGTCCAGCAGATTCACAAGTTCATCGCGAAGGTTCGCAAAGACTTTCTCCACATCATCGACCGTGGCACCCGGCTCGTAGTCATCAAGCAGCGCGTTGTACGGCTCGCCCTCGTAGCCGTACGCTTCAGCTTGTTGCCGCTTCAGCTCGAGAACCTTCTCCAGCCATGGCTGGAAGTGCTTGAAATCAGAGTCCTTGCGCGCCTGCACCCACTCCTTCTGGGCCATCGAGGTCGTCCGCGTCATCTCCTCCACCAAGCTCTTCGGGAGCTTTGTCTCCTTGTCGTACTGGTGGCGCAACTCGCGGATATTGACCGCTTCCGGTGACAGGACATCTTTGACCAGATCAGACTTCTCCAACTCCTCAATCAGTTCACCAACCCGCTTGTCGGTGAACTTGTCATGGGCCATTCCGGCCAGCGTTCCCAACTGCTCGGAACGCAGCGAACTGCCCTCATGAGGCATATAGGTCTCCTGGTCCCAGTGCAGCACCGCCATGGTCGAACCGAGTACCGCCACCTCACGCGTGCGATTGGCTAACTCTTCGTACTGTTCCTTTGCCGACATACCTGCTCCTTCTTATGTATTGATCAGCGTGTGATAATCACATATTTGCAACAGACGACAAAAATAGCCAAAAGTTCCTCCACTGGCAACCGAACCCGCTCAGATTATACCCAAAACAATCGGCACACAAAAACGGACCGGCCATGTGCGGCCGGTCCGTCTCAAGTTCAATCCGATGGGCTGACGCGGGCCTACTTGCCCTCCTCGCCGCCGTCCTCCCCCTGCTGGTTCTCCGTATTCGTCGTATCATACCCCTTGTTCTTGACAAATTCCAGCACCTCCACCATTTCCGGCTTCGGGCGGTAGCCTCGAATCATCCCAATCTTGGTCCCATCAGATTTCAAGAACCAAAATGAGGGGTACCCGCGGACACCAAACTCCCTGGCGGTCAGGTTCTTCTCGGTGATCTTGTAGCCATCGATATCCAGCTCACGCTTGGATTCACCATCGACCTGCACCGGCACAAAGTGGTCATTCACCAGCTGAATCACATAAGGATCGCTAAACGTCTCAATGTCCATCTTCTTGCACCACGTGCACCAACTGGTCGTAAAGTCGATAACCATATGTTTGTCTTCTTCAGCAGCCTTGGCCAGCCCTTCATCATAGGCCAGCCAGGTAATCTCGTAAGCTTTGACAGAGTCCCCTTCGGACTTGCTGTCTCCGTCGGCAGCGGTCAAAGACAAGGCCGCCGCCAGAATCATCATCATGGCCAGAACTGTAATTCGTTGCATAGTTGCATCTTTCGGCATCGGGTATGGTGTCGAACTATTCACGTTGCTACATTGTGGGTAAGCCGCTCTGCTTCTCTTCGATCGGCCGCAGATAAGCCTTTGATTCTCCCAGCAGATCCTTCAGGCTGTCCAGTAGCTCAAAGTCCAGCCTCACCTTGTACTTGCGCGAGCGAATATAGTACTCGCTGCCATTGTCCCGGGCCGCCAGCAATACCGGCGCGCGGCCCTGATATTCTGTCAGCGAAGACAGGACCTGGTCTATGGTCTGATCGGTACAATCGACATCGATTTTTATAACCAACTGACAATTGAAACGTTCCGTCAAGGCCGCCATCGGCATGACCTCGTTCGCGATCACCTTCGGCGACTCTCCTTCGCGAGTTGACAACCGTCCCTCCAGCCAGATCAGGGCATCGGTCTGCATACATTCCCGGCATTTTTCGAACACCGACGAAAACACAATCACTTCCAGCGATCCGGTGAAATCCTCTATCGTCAAGAAGGCCATAGTATTACTGCGCTTGTCCAGCATCGTCTTCAGCCCCGTCACAATTCCTCCCACTGCCACCGTCTGGCCGTCAGGTGCTGCCTTCAAAGAGGCTACATCATGACTGGTGAAGGCCTCCATCTCGCGACGGTACTTGTCGAGCGGATGGCCAGAGACGTAGAATCCAAGCATCTGCTTCTCGCGGGTCAGCTTCTCGGAGCTGGACCAATCGGGAACATCGGGCAACGCCGGCGCCACCCGGGCGATAGCCCCACTCGTATCGGCAAACAAATCATGACTGGCAGTTGCCGCCGCTGCCTTGTGACCAAACTCCAAAGCCGGCTCCAACCCCTCGAACTTCTGGGCACGCGTCCCTTCGAGCGAATCACAGGCGCCGGCAGCGATCATTGACTCCATCGTCCGACGGTTCAAGGATCGAGCCGCCACCCGGCTGGTCAGATCGCACAGCGTGTCGTAGCGACCATTTCGATCGCGCTCTTCGACAATCGCCCGGGCCGGGCCAGCGCCCACATTCTTGATCGCCTGCAGACCGAACCGAATCGTACCATCGTTCACCGAAAAATCAACCTGCGACTCATTCACGTCAGGTGGCATCACCAGGATCCCCATTCGGCGACACTCCTCCAGCAGCATATTGACCCGGTCGGAATCGTTGATTTCCGAGGTCATCAGCGCTGCCATGAACTCCGCCGGATAATAACGCTTCAGCCACGCCGTCTGGTAGGCCACAAACGCGTAGCAGGTCGAGTGCGCCTTGTTGAACCCATAGCGCGCAAACTTTTCGATCTGGTGGAAGACTTCCTCGGATATCTTGCGATCGATTTCCATCTGGTCGGCGCCGGCCAGGAATTCCTTCTTCTGGGCGTCCATCAACGCCTTGACCTTCTTGCCCATCGCCTTGCGAAGCAGGTCCGCCTTGCCCATCGAATAGCCCGCCATCTTGTTGGCGATCTTGAGCACCTGCTCCTGGAACACGATCACACCATAGGTATCCTCAAGAATCTCCCGGAGGATCGGGTGCAAGAAGGTAACCTCCTCAATCCCCTTCTTGCGATTGATGTAAATGTCGATCATCCCCGAATCCAAAGGACCGGGGCGATACAACGCATTCATGGCCGTGATATCCGTGAACGTGGTCGGCTTGAGCTTGCGGAGGTACTCCCGCATCCCCGGCGATTCAAACTGGAACATGCCGATCGTCTCACCGCGCTGGAAAAGCCTGTACACTTCCTCATCATCGAGCGGTGGCTTCTCAATATCGAAATCGGCCTCCGGATGATTCTCGCCAATCATCCTCACGGCGTCATCAATAACCGTCAGTGTCTTCAGCCCCAGAAAGTCCATCTTCAGCAAACCGATATCCTCGACCCGCTTCATATCATACTGGGTCGTGACCTCGTCCTTGGACCCCTTGAACAATGGCACGTAGTTGGTCAACGCCGAGGGCGCGATCACCACTCCCGCGGCATGGGTCGAGCAATGCCGCGCCAGTCCCTCGAGCGTGCGCGACAGATTCACGAGCTTGGCGACCCGCTGGTCCTTCTCCACCAGTTGCTTCAAATCCGGCGACTCCTTGAGCGCCCGCTCAAGAGTCATATCGACCGCCAGCGGGATCATCTTGGCGATCTTGTCCACCTCACCATAGGGAATGTTCATCACCCGGCCAACATCGCGCACCACCGCCCGCGCCGCCATGGTCCCGAATGTGATAATCTGGCAGACATTGTCCTTGCCGTACTTCTCAATGACATACTGGATGATCTTCTCACGTCCCC
>CAZXRO010000069.1:0-11646 GCA_964642435.1 uncultured Ignavibacteriales bacterium | reverse complement strand
CTCGCGGACTCCCGCCCAGTTGGTCGCGCCGGTGAGAGCCTGATTCATCCGACCGTCGTCGAAGTCATTGAGCACCTCTCGTGACCCGGACATCATCGCCACCGCCTGCATTTCGCTGTAGTCGACATCCTCCTGAGGCTCGGTCGGAGCCAACGGAGAGTTCCAGACCAGGTTGTACTTGCGCTCAAACCCCATGGCCTGGGGCTCGTTGACCTCAAGGACCAGATCATAATGGTAACTGTCAGGATAGAAGTAATACCGCTTGACTATGCTCCCGCCCGATGGCGACGTGTAGGTATACTCCACCGACATCCCCGATGATGTGGCATCATAATGGCCCGGCCTGAGACTGCACTCAAACGGCACCTGCGACGTAGAGAATGTCTCCCCAGCGAAAGTGGCCGCCGGTGTAGCTGCATCCCCCAGTTTCAACATCCGCACCGGCGTACCATCTCGATAATCGTACTCCCGGAGCACCTGCCCAATCGGACCACCGCCGAATGTCACCAGCGTCACGGTGTAGGTGTTCGTCTCAATGACAACCGTGTCCACCTGCGCCGGCAAACTGTCAGTCCCCGCCTCCACGCTGTCATAGACCACAGCCATCGACCGCCCGGTATCAACCTGGGTCTCGCCCGGTACCGGCTGCTCCTGGCTCATATCCGGAGCTACCTCAGTCGTGTCTCTGCCTGGCGACCCCTGCTGAACCGGTGGTGACGGCTTGTAAACGCCGAAGAATTCCAGAATGGGGTAGTAGAAAATGACTACTGCCACCAAGACCACGATAATGGCGATACTCTTCTTATCCAATATGCCTTCCCTGCACTTTTCGCCGGCCGCTGTGGCGCGACCGCCTATTGTCTGTATTAGTCATCGTTACCACCGAAACTACCAATTATTCGACCGGATCGTATCCGCCCTCATGCCATGGGTGGCACCGGAGCACTCGCCTGGCAGCCGCAATGCTCCCCCGCCATGCTCCCCAACGCCGGAGTGCCTGCTCGGCGTAATGCGAGCATGTCGGCCAAAACCGACAACTGTTGCCAACAAACGGGGAGAGGGTGAAGCGATACAGGTAGATACACCAGATCAGCGGCTGGGCCGCCAAGTAGGCAACCAGTCCGCAATGGCGAGACTGAGGGCAAGATTCACCCCGGCCGGCATCGGCAGGCGAATCATCAATCGAATCAGCCATGTTGACGTCCGACTTGCTGAAGCAGTCGCGCCATTCTCGCGCGAATTTCGGCGAACTTTTCTGTCTCGGCTGAAGCAAACGGTATCACTCCAAGATGGATTGGCCGCGTAATGAGATGCCGATTGACCCGAACTGCCTCCCGCATCCGACGCTTGATGCGGTTGCGAGTAACCGCCTTGCCAAGCCTTCGCGACACGAATACTCCAAACCGGAAGCTATCCGCCTCACGCCAGAGCAGGCGAAAAGAACCCCCCGATACGGAGTGACCGGTCTTAAAAAGCTGCGAGATCTCTCGCTCGCTTCCAAGGCGTTCGGACGGGGGGAGATTATTACTTCTTACGGGCAACTTGAACGGTCAGTCTCTTCCTACCCTTGGCACGGCGACGAGCCAATACCTTGCGCCCACCACGCGTTGCCATGCGGGCCCGGAAGCCGTGATCATTCAAGCGTTTTCTGTTCGACGGCTGAAATGTGCGTTTCATGCTTACTATACCTCTAAGTTAATCGAGCCTTAGAATATAATCAAAATCGGCACCTCGTCAAGAAATTTGGCCCCAATCTAACCCCAATCTAACCCCAATCTTCCAAATGAATCCAATCGCTTCAACTCGGGACAACCTACTTGCCCCCCATGGCAACAGCCCTGGCCATACCAACAAACAGCCAACTCGATCTTGTCTTGCCATCCAACTGTGCTTACCATAACAGTATGTCCACTCTAACCGACAAATTCCGCAATCTGGCCGAGTATGCCGGCGTCCGCTCAAAGAGCTACTTCCACGCCCCGACTCCAATAGCGTACGATCCCGATGACATCCTCGCCTACTATCTCGACCAGTCCGAACGCACCGAGTGGCAGGGGCACTATGATGCCAATGGTCTGCCGATGATCACCATCAATGACCGCACCGACCGTCATCCGGTGATGATCTGCCTGTGGGCACTCGGGCAAATCCAGCGCAATCGAACTGAACCGACGCCAACTCGCAGGAAACTGATCGAGACCACCTGCGAGTGGCTGATTGAATCCAGACAACCGGAGAATACATGGCGGATGCCATTTGAGATCCGCTCCTACAATCTTCCGCCAGGTGCCCAATCGGCTATGATTCAGGGACTCGCCATCTCTGTCCTCGTAAGAGCATTTGTCATTTTCGATGACGATCGCTATCTGCAAACTGCAGTGGAAGCTATGCAACCATTCACGGTCGATGTCTCCATGGGTGGGGTCCTGACGACCGAGGAGGGCCTGCCATTCTATGAAGAATACCCGTGCCTGCCCCCGCGCCACGTGCTCAATGGATTCCTTTTCGCCATGTGGGGGCTTCACGATCTGGTGCGACTGTACCACGACGAGCAGGCGCTGTCACTATACAACGATGGCCTGCGCACACTGCTTGAATGGCTCCCACGTTTTGACACCGGCTACTGGTCGCTCTACCACGTCGGCCATGGTGCCCCCAACCCCTCGACCCTGCACGCGCACCGCCTGCATATCGAGCAATTGAAGGTCATGTACGCTCTCACCGAGAACCCGCTGTTCGACAAGTACGGCCGACGATGGGAGGATTATCTGCACCATCGATTGAATGTCCTGCGATCGCTCTCAGCCAAGATCCGCTGGACTCTTACCAGGTGAAGTAGTTTCAGGAAAGAGAAACCGCGCCGTGAACCGGCGCAGGGGAGAGGCTACTGTTGTTTGCCCATCAGGCGCATCCAACAAATGCCGGTGAAACCGCCCCTCATATCCATGACAAGCAATGTCAGCCCGGTCGCTACCGTCGTGACAAACAGACCAACCGTCCGCGGCAAACCCGTCCAATGATCAAGACCGAAATCAATCCCCACCATGATCACCACTGTCACCAGCACCGCGGACATCACCCGCGCCAGGAATGACAGGTCTGACAACGTGTAGGCCATTTTCATCGTTGTCACCAGGTGCAATTCCACTATGACAAAACAGAAGAAGAACATGGCCGCAGTCCCACCACCAATGGCCAGTGCCCAGTTCTCGCCGATCAGCCAGAATCCAATGATCGCCTTCACGCCAAACCCGATCACCCGAACCATCATCAGAGAACGAATCGCCTTCAGTGCATACATCATGCGCGATTGCACAAAGAACGCCGCCGCGAAAACCATCGCTACCAGATAATAAGACAGAATCTCCACCGTAATCTGCCGCGAGAAAGCATCGAACCGACCACGCTCAAACAGCAGCGTCACGATCTCCGAACGATACAAGAAGAACAGCACGGCCGTAGGAATGATAAACAGCGCACACAGTGCCAGCGAACGATGATACATGCTCGCCGCGCTGCGGAATTCACGGCCCGCAACCCGCTGCGATATGGTGGGAAAGATCGCCGTCGCCATCGAGTATATCAACGCCCTGACCGGCACCTGGTAGATCACATTGGCATATGCCGTCGCCGATACATACCCGGTCTCCAGAAAGATGCCGCTTAAGTAGCGGTCAAAAGGCTCGATCACCAGCGTCATCGTCTCAATCAGCACCACCAGCGACAGGTAGCGCAAGAACGCCGGATCCATGATGCCCGAGGGAGTCGTGCCGCCACCGGGCACAGCGGATCCTCGCGCCAAAAGCAACGCCGGCAGCCCAACCATCACAACCTGTAGCCCCATGCCCACCAGCCAGACGCTCACGAACGCCACCGAGCCAAGCGAAGGGAACAGCACGATCAGTCCAACGATGGCCACCACGTTGAACAGTATCGGAGTGAGAGTGGGGATGAGGAATTGCCGCCGGACATGCAACAGCGTGCGGAAGATAGCATCATACGCCCGAATCGGAACCATCAGGCAGAAAACCCGCCCCCAGCGCACCACCTCTTCGGCCGCCTCCGGGCCCATGTTGGGCGCCAGCAATCCCTTCAATGCCGGCAGGGCCAAAAACACCGCTGCTGTGACGAACACTATTAATATAGTGTTCATCTGAAAGAACGAGGAGCGGAAGACCGCCCAAACCGACCCTGCCGGCGGGTCCTTCTGCAAGAAGGGAATACCCGCCGATGGAATAGATATGTACAGAATCGCACCGATCATCACCGGTAACGTCATCGCCATCAGCAGAATGTCATACTCACCGCTGGTGCCGAAGTAGTACCCGATGACCGCCTCTCGCACCATCCCCAGAAGTTGCGAGGCCACGGTGGCAACCGCGATAATTATCGAGGCCTGACGAACCGATTGCGTCTGCAGTAACGATCGAAAGCTCATCTGGTGCTGTCCCGTGACTCACTCCCCGAACCCGGTAGTACCAGAAGCGGTGCAACGGATTTATGCAATGCCGCTCGATAATGGAACCCTGCCCGATCACTTGCCAGCATCGTGCGCGAAAACTGCTCAAACTCATCCAGATTGGCCAGTCGAACCTCACGAATCTCGTCATGATCAGTGAACTGGAAATCCCCGCTGACATACCGTGCCTGGAAAACAAACGAGCGCCACTTCACATTGTCGGCCTCACTGGCAAAATCAACGTCAGTGCGCAGAAGAAACCGCTCCAGCTCAATCTGGCAACCCGTCTCCTCCATGGCCTCGCGCATGATGCCCACCACAATATCCTCACCTTTGTTGACACCGCCCGAAGGCGCCCGATATAAACCCGGGGGATAGAAATGCTTGGCATTCACTATCACCTTGTCATCCTGGAAGATGTACAGCGTAAAGTCATGATACCGCCCATCGCGACGCGTTCCCTTGATGAACTCAATCTCCTCAAGCGAGGAGGGCACGTGGAACGTCTTGCGCTCAGGCTCTCCGTAGCGCTCGGCAAGATCGGCCAGCTCTTGTTCAGAGATATACATAACCGGTTACAGCAGAGCTACAATCTTCTCCTGGAGCGGGAGGGTGGTCACCTCAGGACCGCTCTCGGTCATCAGCACATTGATCTCGGTGCGAAACCCGCAATCCTCCATGTAGATTCCGGGCTCTATCGAAAACAAATGCC
Organism: uncultured Ignavibacteriales bacterium; assembly: GCA_964642435.1. Classification (GTDB taxonomy): domain Bacteria; phylum Zixibacteria; class MSB-5A5; order GN15; family FEB-12; genus WJKG01. The sequence continues at coordinate 6,475 of CAZXRO010000069.1, read as the reverse complement.
CCGGCTGCAAGAGCCGCTTATCCTCGGTCTCCAGATTATCGATATTCGGCCCCTCGCCATGCTCGCGCGCGGTGATTGAATGCCCGGTGCGGTGGGTGAAATACCGACCATAGCCGGCCTTCTCAACCACGTCTCGGCAGACATCATCAACCTCGGCTCCGGTCAGCGGGGAAGAGGCTGCCTTATGACAATGGTCGACCGCGGCATCGCGCGCCCGGACGAGGATATCGAACAACTCGACATACTTCGGAGGAATCTCGTCCGCTCTACCGGCATAAGCCATCCAGGTGATATCTGCGTACACACCCGTATCCTGCTTCAACCTGGCCCACAGGTCAATCAGCACCAGCTTGCCGGGCTCGATTGTCTGCGCCGTCTCAGGCTTCGGCTCATAGTGCGGATCACCCGCGTTAGCATCGACCGAGCAATTGGGCAGATACGCCGTCTCCATACCACGCTTGTCGAACTCACCCACGATGAACTGGACAACATCGTACTCTGTAATTGCCCTGCCAGCTTTGAGCGACTGTGCAATATGCTTATGCGCCAGGCTCTTGATCTCAATCACGTGTTTCGCCGCCGTATGATGCGCCTCGATCTGAGCAGGGGAGAGGCACGCCTGAAATCTCGCCACCAGATCGGCCGAGGAGACTACGTTCACACCCAGACTTTGCACCAACTCAATCGTCCCGGCCTCCACCAACCCGACATACGGCAACCGCCCCATCTGAGAGTACTCCATGGCCACGGCCCGCTTGCCCCCCAGCAGCTTGCCAAGCTCCTCCTCCAGACCTCTCCAGCCATGATAAGCGACCAACCGACCGGGCAAATGCCGAAACTTAGCCGCCTCGATCGGGTTGACCAGCGCTGTCGGCTCACCTGCAACGGGTATGAAGTAGAACGCCCGACGGGTCAGCAGCCCGGAGATACCCAGCATACTGGTAGCGATCGTATTGCGGCCATGAAAATCAGCCAGTAGCCAGCCATCGAGCTTGTGCTCTCCCAGTGTCTTCTGAATGGCTTGGATATCGAGCGCCACGGCATTCCCTCCTGAGAGTGTTGATGTGATTCGGCCGACCCCGCCAGTATACATCACACAGCCAGTATTGTCACCTGTTGTTTGGGAGGTGTACAGGGGGCATGACCTACGAGACTTCAACAAACCCCTCAGGCGCGTTTCAGCCACGCCTCACATCCTTGACATACGCCCGCCACTCCGGTACCTTTCCCCCATGAGTACCAGATCCCATATCGCGCGGCTGGTTATCACGGGGGCTCCGGGGTCAGCCAAATCGGAATTCTTCGAGCGCCTCAAACACGAACCGGAATTCGCCGGCTATCACTTTCTGAGCGAACTCGCACGCCAACTGCTTGAGGAAGATCCCTCGTATCGCGGACGGTGGGCGGAGTTCCACAAGGAAATCTACAAGCGCCAGACCGAGCGCGAACAGAAAATCGAGGGCGACCCGTTCATCTCCGACCGTGGCACAGTCGACACCTTTGCCTTTCACCCCGAAACTGCCACCGATATGGGTACAACAATCGACGCGGAATATCGTCGTTATACTGGTGTCGTGCAGTTGCAGACCTCGGCTGCGCTTGGACCCGATGCTTACCAGAATGACACTGTCCGGCAGGAAAACGCCACCGAGGCCATGGAAATCGAGCGCTACACCACCCGGGCGTGGCAGGACCACCCAGAGTATATCTTCATCCCGGCCAGCCACGACCTGGAGAAGAAATACGCGGAGTTCCTGGCCGCCATGAAGAAACTCGCAGGCTTCTAAACGTCGGACAGCATCGCACAAGCGTATCAGCAATGAATAAGCACGCTGACTATATCCAGAAAGGAAACTCTATGGCCAGATGGTTGGTTATACTCCTGGCACTCGGGACCATTGTTGCAACGGGTGCCTTCGCCGAGACCGAGCAGATGAAGACGTTCAAGGAGGACTACAACACCCTTTCTGAAGACCTGCTCAATAACCCGGGAGAACTGGGGGAGATCGAGAACTTCGTCTACCAGAAGGATGTCGCCACAATAACCTTCACCAAGGGCCGCATGCACCTCGGACGCATTGTTGATGGTCGCCCGACGACCGCGATCTTCATCGGCGAGGGTCACTGCTCAATCGAGGTGCCCGTTCCAAGCGAGCGCAACTGCATGCACGCCGTGACCGGCAAGGAGTCAGTGGACGAGGATTTCGAGGTCTGCTTTATCGAATTCTCGGACAATCTCGACCTGCTGCTCAAGGAGCAGTATGAGTTTGCGCCCCAGAGTCTCTCCTGGAGGAACTTCGCGGCCGCCAAACAGGCACAAGGAGAAGTGTTCTTCAAACCGAGTATCTATCATACGTACGACAACTACTTCCAGCTGCTCCGGTCACACTACGAGCGAAAGGATGACGGCTACCTGTTCATTGACTTCAATCGCTACACCTTCACCTTCGACCCAAATCGCGCCGAGCAGGTACGGATTGGCTATGAATTCGAGGGCGGCGATGTGATCATCTCCGAGGCCGCTGTCTTCCAACGCCAGGAGCACAATCACTACCAGGACTCGCTGTTGTCGCAGATCCAGTACCCGACTCGCGCAATCAGCAAACACGGGGATCTGGTGTTGGGTGGGCTCGATGGCAAAAAAATCGAGGAGGACTCGCGTGGAGATATGTCTCTGGTTGTCGAGAGAGATAGCCTGAAGTATGTGTCGATCTGGCTGAACTACAACCTCAAAGAGGACTCGATATATGTCAACGGCGAGCCTGTTGACTATCACCGACGCAAAGACTTCGAACATATTGGCCTGATTCTCCCCGAATACGCTCACAAGGGAGACACGATCAATATATCCATCTGGTATGATGGTAACGATTACGACTACGCCCTCCCCTATGTCCAGAGCCCTAACCCCTGCCTGCACACATTCAGCTTCGCCGTCCCCGGCGGCGCCAATTACTACATGCCCGGCATGGCGCCGAAGACTGATGGCGAACGCGGTAGGGATATCTTTGAAGTCAGCCCGCAGAACCTGTACAACCGATTCTACTTCACCGGCTTTGTGACCGGAGTCGATACGGTGACCGTAACTACCGATGCCGGTCTGATGATGAATTTCCTTAAGCTCAAATCGGTGAACAAGCAGGCGATGGAATGCTTCATTCCCGATGCAACCTACGAGGCGATCGCTCTGGAATCGATGAATTTCTTCTCGACGCTCCTGGGTGGAAACCCGCCCGGGGTTTTCGGGCTCTATGTGGTCCCGGAACAGACTTTCGTCTCCATGCCGGGCATCATGAGCCTGCCGCAGAATGCCTGCGTAACCTCCGGGACCCCGGAGGCTTTGGGGGGATTCCACATGTACTCCGGCTATGCTGCCGCCCGCCAATGGTTCGGAAACCTGATGAAACCGTCGACACATCGCGACCAGTGGATCGAGCCCGCCCTGGCCAGTTATCTGCCCGGACTGCTGATTGAGCGCAAGGTCGACGCCGGACACTTCTACTCCAATATGCTCAACCGACGTGATACATTGCTGAACCTCGATGAGGTCAATCGACTCCGACCGATCTCTATCGGTGAGCGCGGTGTGGATATGCTCACTGCCAACAAGGGTGCCTGGCTGGTTCACATGCTTCGGTTGCTGATGCTCGACTTGGAATCGATGTCGGATCGCGCCTTCACTCGCTTTTTGTTCGAGGCCAGCTTCACTTTCAACAACCGCGTGTTTACGACCAACGATTTCATCGCCCTGGCTGAGAAGCACTATGGTGAATCGCTCGACTGGTTTTTCAATTACTGGCTGTATGACTACCGCATTCCGCAATTCGAGATCAAATGGGATGTCACGGAGGACGGGGGAGAGTACATTATCGATGCGACTGCGGTCACCCAGGACGTTGGTGCGGATTTCAGAATGCCTGTAATCATGCGTGTCGAGACGACCGACGGTCAATCTGTGTTCGTGCGCGAAACGCTCGAGGGTACCCAGGACAGTTTCAGCTTGGGACCATTCACCACCGAACCATCACAGCTCCACTTTAACGAGTTCCTGAGCGTGCTGTGCAAGTCCAACGTATCCAGACAATAGCCGTCAGGATCACTCTGTCAGTTATGCGATCGTAGACACAGAAGGCCGGTGTCTCCTCAGGTGGAGACGCCGGCCATCGTTAACTTGATGCCAAGTTGTCAGATCACAGAAGTGAATTGAGCAGCTTTTCGATATCCGACATCATGAATGGCTTCGCCAGGAAACCATCCGGCTGCGGACCGCTCGAGTCGTCTTGAATCTCGCCCATGGAGTATCCCGAGATCAACACGACCGGCATCTTGGGGAAGCGTTCCTTCACTTGCTGCAGCAATTCCAGCCCCGTCATGTTCGGCATACGCATATCCGTGATGACCATAGCAAAATTGCCGTCTCCCAATTTCGTAAGTGCTTCGTCACCATCGCTGGCGCGCTCGGAGTTATAATCGAACACCTCCAGCATCTCCGACAGTAGCGAGGACATATTGGGATTGTCGTCAACAATGAGAATCGAATGTGCCATGTAAACCTGTCCTGTTTTTGCCGTTAGTCTATCTATCGGCAAAACCCGCCGGGGACTTTGCCCCCCTCACAGATTTTAGGACACAGCTCTCTGGCGAAGGAAGTGATTCGAAGCAGCGACAATCTCAGCCTGCAAGGCTGCCAGACCAAGGTTCTCCCGCGCCGAAATCGCGTAGGACCGGCCTCCATTAAGGGCCCCCGGACCGTACTCTTCCGGGCATCGGTCTATCTTATTATAAACCAGTATCTCAGGGATTTGATCTGCACCGATCTCCGCCAGTACCTGACGAGTCTGCTCAATATGCTCATCAGCCTTGGGATCCGAACAGTCCACCACATGTACCAGCATATCGGCCAGAACCACTTCCTCAAGAGTCGACTTGAATGACTCCACCAGCTGGTGCGGCAGCTTCCGAATAAACCCCACCGTATCACTGAACACAACCTGGCAAGGATACCCCGAGGACATTACGCGAGTTGTTGAATCCAGGGTCGTGAAGAGCATATCGGCGGTGCGCACTTCGCCCTTTGTTAACTTATTGAATAATGTAGACTTACCGGCATTGGTATAGCCCACCAACGAAACCTTGAACAACGATTGCCGACTCTTTCGCTGAGTCGCCCGCTGACGATCCAAACGCGAAAGCCGCTGCTTCAAATGCGCAATCTTGGTCCGGACCTGACGCCGGTCGATTTCAAGCTGTGTCTCGCCCGGCCCCTTCGAACCGATACCACCATACTGACGCGAAAAATGAACCCAGGCACCGGTCAGCCGGGGAAGAGTATACTCAAGCTGCGCCAGTTCAACCTGCAATCTCGCCGCCGATGTGCGCGCTCTCGAGGCGAAGATATCCAGGATAAGTATCGGACGATCAATAACTTTGATGTTGAGCGCCTTCTCAAGGTTGCGCTGCTGAGCGGGGGACAGGGAATCATCGAAAATCACACAGTTGGCCTGAGTCTCATTGAGCATCTCAACAAGCTCATCGACCACCCCCCGGCCAATGAAATAAGCCGGGTCTGGCTTGCTACGAGTCTGCACTCGCTGGCCCACAACCGTCGCCTCAGCTGAATAGACCAATTCCCCAAGCTCTGTCAGAGATTCGGTCACCTGCTGCCGGTCCCGCGAGGATCGCGCCAGCCCCACCAGGATTACACGTTCGGGCTCTTTCTTGCCGAGTTCAATCACCATATCTTACCCGATTATACGCATGATTACGCGATTTTCCACACAGAATCTGTGACAACTCCGAAAACCACACCACCCCGCACCAAAAACAAGCTTTCCACACAAGCTATCCACAGCCCTCGATCAAACCAGAACCGGATGAATCCCGGTTCTAAGCCATTCTTGCGTACCATCAGCCAGTTATCGACCGACTGTGCACAAACTGTGGAAAACGTTGGCCCTCCGGCGCAGAACCTGTTGCCAGAATCCCATTCCGGCATTATCTTCCGCGTCTATGTACAACCCAACCGTGCTCGACCATTTTGAGAATCCCCGAAACACCGGGGACATGAGCGATCCCGATGGTGTCGGATCGGTAGGTAATCCGGAATGCGGCGATGTCACCAAGATCATGATCCGGGTTGACAACGACCGTATCTCTGAGGTGAAGTTCAAAACCTTCGGCTGTGCGGCCGCCATCGCCTCAAGCTCAATGGCAACGGAGATGATTAAGGGCCTCACGCTCGACGAAGCCTATGAGCTGACGCGAGACCGGGTAGCCGAATCCCTGGGCGGCCTGCCCGAGAAGAAAATGCACTGCTCGAATATCGCCTCCGATGCTATCCGGGCCGCTATCGAAGACTATCGGAGTCGCTCCGCGAAGTAGCTCTTGCTTCCTTGAGGGGGCAAACAGGAACTAACGCTTATAGCCTATCTTGCGAAGGAACTCGATCCGCTCCCTCTCGTCAGCATCGCCCTCG
>CAZXRO010000068.1:0-11699 GCA_964642435.1 uncultured Ignavibacteriales bacterium | reverse complement strand
ACCTCATCCCCCGTGCTGTCCACCGGAAGATGCAACACACGGTACCCCGGCTCCACAAAAGGCGTCTCATCAGCCCTTCCCCAACCTGAAGAGACAATCCCCACCCGGTACTCTTCACGAAGCAACCGCGAGGCTATCGAGGCCACCATCGGCGTCTTGCCCGTCCCGCCTACCGTGATATTGCCAACCGAAAGCACGGGCACATCAACCCGGGTCTGCTCCTCAACCGACGGCTCACTGACCCTGGCACCCAGGCGATAGAACAGCGAAACCACCCACAGCCCGAAGGCCGGGATGTTCCACAGGCTCAGCCCCTTGCGCCTGAGAATCTTCTTCCATGTGCGCTCGAATGTCATTGTAACCGCTTCAGAATGTAGTCCACTACCCGAACCGTCGGCGAGTCACCCGCATCCTCGGCACCGCGCACCGCGAACGTCAGGTGCCCGGCACAAAATGACCGCACCCGCTGTCCCAGCTCAGCTACGTCCGAGACCATCGCTCCGTACCCACGCTCCTCGATATACCCGGCCGCCTCGGTCACGTTGTCGATCGAACTGCCATACAGCACCGGTGTGCCGGCCCATACCGGCTCCAGGATGTTGTGACCACCAATATCGACCAGCGTCCCGCCCACAAAAGCAAGATCGCTCGCCGCATACAGGTCATTCAAGATACCCATTTTCGCCACCAGCACAAGCCCTTCAGTCGCCGGAACATCGCCCAGCTCGCTGAACGACAACCCCTTCTCCACTATCAACCGCCCGATCTCCGGCGCCCGCTCAATATGCCGCGGCGCTATCACCAATACCAGTCGCGGGCAGTGCTCTCGCAGCGACCTCAGCACATCCAGCAACATCGCTTCCTCACCACTGCGCGTCGATCCCGCGACCATCAACAGGCTGTCTTCACCGGCGCCGCACAACCGCCGCAACTCCGCCCTCACCCGCCCCGGACACTCGTACAACGGCGCGTCGAACTTCATATCCCCGGTTACCTCAGCCCGCTCCTCTCCCACACCAAACGCCTCGAACCGGGCCAGGTCCTCCGCAGACTTGACAAACAACCGCTCGTACTGCGAAAGAACGCGAGCGAAAAACCCCCGAAACCGCACGTAGCGTCGAAACCCCTTCTCCGACATCCGCCCGTTGACCAACATCACCGGTATCTGCCGACCGGCCGCCTCCTGCACCAATACCGGCCAAATCTCTGTCTCCGCGATAACCAGCAGCCTCGGCTCCAGCACGGTTAGTGCCCGCCTGACCGCCGGCGTCGCATCGATCGGCAGGAACGACACACTCACCCTATCCGGCAACCCGCCACGCGCCGCTTTCATCCCCGCCGGGGTCATCACCGTCACGTGCAACTCCAACTCAGGCTGTCGCTCCAGAAGCTGCCCCACCAGGATTGTTATCACCCGTACCTCCCCCACCGAGGACGCATGTAACCACACATCACATGGCTTCTCTCGCCGCACAAAACCCATCCGCTGACGCCACATCGCCTCCATATCGCGGCGTGACACCCAGGGCCGAACCAACCAGTACAGTATCCTGGTCACAAAACGGTAGAGCAGCCCAATCATCCCCACCCCGCCGTCTCGGCAATCAACGCCGCCGCCCGCGCCGAGGCCCCCTCACCACCCAGCAGCCCTGGCAATCGCCGCAACCGATCGAGCACACCCGCCGTATACTCACGCTCTCGCACAAACCGCTCCAATTCCCGCGTCGTCGCCCGAACCGATGCCCCCGACTGAATCAACTCCGGCACCACCTTCTCACCCAACACCAGATTCACCAGCCCAATCATATCCAGCGTCACCAGCCGCTGCGCTATCTGGTACGTCACCCATCCCGTCTTGTACATCACCACCATCGGCCGCCCGATTATCCCCGTCTCCAGCGTCGCCGTCCCCGAGGCTGTGCACGCCAGCCGCGCCTCCGCCAGCACCCGACGGGGATCATCGTAAACAATATCCACCGGCCCCGTCGCATAACGTGCCACGGCCGCCTTATAATCCGCTTTCCCTCGCACCGCCGCCAGGACAGACCGCATCTGGTACTTCTCGTACATCCACCCCCCAGCACACAACATCGTCGGCAGCATCCGTGCCACTTCCTGCACTCGCGACCCCGGCAACAACGCCAGATGCCCAAAATCCGGTATTGCCGAGGAGACATACGCATCCGGCATGTCCTCCAACAGGTAATGCCCCACAAAATCGCACGTGATACCATGTCCCGTAAAAAACTCCTGCTCGAACGGCAGGATAACCAGCAGACGGTCCACCGTCTCCCGCATCGACTTCACACGCCCCTGCCCCCACGCCCACGCCTGAGGCGCAATATAATACACTACCGGAATCCCCAGCCCCCGCACACGTGCCGCCAGCCGCAGGTTGAACCCCGGATAGTCCACCAGCACCACCACATCCGGCCGGCGACTCTTGATCTCGGCCACACAGCGCGCCATCAACTCCCGAAAATAGAAATACCGACGCGCCACCTCCCAGAAACCCAGCACCGCCAAATCCTCAGGATCAGCCAGTTGCTCCTGCCCCGCAGAAGCCAGCCGATGCCCTCCCAAACCAAACAGCGAAAACCCCGGATTTCCCCCCTGCAGTGCTGCTACCATGCGAGCTGCGGCATTGTCACCCGAGTAGTCCCCCGCGCTGATAAACACCGAGTGCGATGCCATCGATCAGACCTGTCCCCCCAGCGCTCGAGCCGCCGATTCCTCCCCCTTGCGCTCCACCTCCAGTGCAATCTCAAGCGCCCTCGCTCCCTGCGACAAGGGTACCGCCACCGGACCATCCTCTGCCACCGCCCGCAAAAACGCTCCCAGCTCCAGCGCCAGCATGTCTTCCTCTCCCCCACCCTTCTTGCTGTAAAACAAATCCTTACCGGACTTCCCCAGCGGCAGCCGCATCCCTTCGCCTTCCATACCCGGTTCAGCCAGACGGTACAAATCCGCCTGCCGCGCCGATAAATCCAGCGAATAGTAACCGCTCTTCTGGAAAATGCGAAGCTTCCGCATCGCATGCAGCGAAATCCGCGAGGCCGTCAAATTGGCCACCGCCCCATTGGCAAATGTCAACCGCGCGTTGGCAATATCCGGCTTGTCACTCACCACCGCCACCGCCGAGGCCTGAATATCCTCAACCTCCGACTTGATCAGCCACAGCACCAGGTCAATATCATGGATCATCAAATCGTGCACAACCGCCACATCCGTCCCCCTCGGATCGAATGCTGCCAATCGGTGCGCCTCAATGAACGTCGGATGCACCGCAATCCCCTCCAACGCCCGGACCGCCGGGTTGAATCGCTCAATATGCCCCACCGCCACCTTAACCCCACGCTGGTCCGCCAGCGCCTGAAGCTGCCCTGCCTGCTCCATCGTCACCGTCACCGGCTTCTCCACAAGACAGTTGACCCCCCCCTCTATCAACTCCGAGGCAACCTCAAAATGAGCCGTCGTCGGCACCACAATCGATACCGCCTCAACTTCCTCCGCCAGTGATCCCAGCGAATCAAACCGCGTCACCTGGTATTCGGCGGCATAATCAGCACAATCAGGATTAGTGTCAAAGTACCCCACCAAATCTGCCTCGGGCAACTGATGGTACCATCGCAAATGATGTCTCCCCAGCGCTCCCACTCCCACAACGCCCACCCGAATCGGCTTCATATAGGCTAACCTCTTCTCCCGTAATTAGATAATACCACACAACCAACAGCGCGACACTCGCCGCACAGCTGCCATAACTTACACCTCACATCCACTTCGGAAAAGGAGAATCTTGACTGCCCCCTGCAAACACAACCGCCCAACCACATCAACAGTTGGCCAGATGCCGCGAAATCGCCTCGGACAGCTCCTTCGGTCGATTGCTGCCGATCCGTCGCACCCGCCCGTCCTTGAACGTCAGCTCCACACCGTCCCGCCCATACACGTTCAACAGCACGCCGCCGGGAAACCAGCGAACGCCCCAGCCATACCACACCCTGTTACTCACCGTCTTGACCGATTCAATCTCTTTCAGCTTGTACTTGAAACCCAGTAACCCCACACCAAACCTCACCTGAACCCGGCAACAATCGACTTCGACCGTCAACGAGAACATCAGCAAATAAACCAGCAACAGCCCCAACGCAGCCACCAATGCCGGCCACTCGCCACCCAGAATCGCCATCACCAGCAACACCACTACGGCCCCCAGCACCGGAATCCACAAAAGCGGCCCCGCATATTGCGTGTGCCGATATGGCTGTTCGCTTTCTAAAGCCTGCATAACATCTCCCTGGTCTTCACATCATACTTACCATCACAGGAGAAAATTCAATGCTGCCGCAGAAAGAACCGGCTGCTGCCAGCTCCGATGAAACCGATCCGCCCCCGATAACTACTACTTCGCCTTGATCAGACCCCGATTGGAACGCTTGATGAAATCCAGAATCATCTGCACTTCCGCCGTGATCTCCATCTCGGAATCAATCCTCTCAACCGCCTGGCTCGTATTCAACCCCGAATAGAACAAGAACTTGAACGCCTGACGGATCGCTGCTACCGCCTCAGGAGAAAACCCGCGGCGCTTCAGCCCGATCGCGTTCACACCCGAAATCTTCGCCGGAGTACCCGCTACCAGCGCAAATGGCACCACGTCCTGCACGACCCGAAACCCGCCCCCAACCATCACGTGTGCCCCTATCTTCGTGAACTGGTGAATCGGAACCATACCCCCAATAATCGCCTGGTCGTCAATCTCAACATGTCCACCCATCTCGACCGCGTTGGCCAAAATCACCTTGTCCCCCAAAATACAATCATGCGCCACGTGCGCATACGCCATCAGAAGCCCATCCTTGCCAATCGAGGACTCCCCGTGCGCCGACGTTCCCCGGTTAAACGTGACATACTCGCGCAACACCGTGTTGTCCCCGATCTTCGCCAGCGTCTTCTCACCCCCGAACTTCAAATCCTGCGGCTCGGTAGCAATCACCACGCCCGTGTACACCTGCACGTTCTTTCCCAGACGGGCCCCGTTGGCCAAAAAGACATTGTTGCGAATCTGGCAACCATCGCCAATAGCCACATCGTCCTCAACAATCGTATGCGGCCCGATCGTCACATTCTCGCCAATCTCGGCCTTCGAGGACACTATCGCTGTAGAATGTATCTCACGGCTCATCTATCAATCACCATCGCCATCAGGTTTGCATTGGCCACCAGTGTATCGCCCACATATGCCTCGGCCGTCAACTTGGCCGTGTTGCGCCGGAACTGGTCCAGCGTAACCTCGAACCGAATCTGGTCACCCGGCAATATCGGCTTGCGCCAGCGGCAGTTGTCCGCCCCCATGAAATACGCCAACTTCGTCTTCGGATCTCCAATCGCATGCAACAGCAACAACCCCCCGGCCTGCGCCATCGCCTCCAGCACCATCACCCCCGGCATGATCGGATGCCCCGGAAAATGCCCCTGGAAAAACGGCTCATTAATCGTCACGTTCTTGATGGCCGTCACCTTCTTGCCCGGTGTCAAATCCAACACCCGGTCCAGCATCAAAAACGGATACCGATGAGGCAAAATCCCAAGTATCGCATCGATATCCAACAGCGCCTCGTCCGACCGCTTGCCAAACTTGCCGGCGAACTTCCGCTTCTTGTACAATTCCCGCATCTTCCGCGCCAGCGCCACGTTCGCCTTGTGCCCCGAACGCGCCGCCAGCACATGCCCCTTGAATGGCACCCCGATCAAAAACAAATCTCCCAGCAAATCCAGCGTCTTGTGACGAACCGGCTCGTTGTAGAACCGAAGCGGCACATCGTTGACAATCCCGCTCTCCGGCACAAATACATCGCCGTTCAACCCCACTGCCTTGCGGATTCGCTCAAGCTGCACCTTGTCCTTATCTACATCCAGATCATAGATCACCACCGCATTGTCAAGCGATCCCCCCTTGATCAGGTTCGCCTCGCGAAGCATCTCCACTTCCGACAGAAAACAGAACGTCCGCGCCGGAGCAAACTCATCCACAAACTCCTTCTGCAGATCAACCAGCGAGGTATACTGCGTCCCCAGCGCCGGGTTCTTGTAATCAATCATGAAGGTGATCCGAAGGTCATCCGAGGGAGCCACCACCAAATCCACCCCCCGATCCTTCTCGCTGTACGCCATCGGCGTATCTATCTCGAGATATACCTTCTCGGCGTCCTGATCGACAATCCCGGCCTCCAGCAGCTTGTCAACATACGGCCTGGCCGAACCATCGATCACCGGCGGCTCGTTGTTGTCCAGCTCAACTATCATGTTATCAAGCTGCAACCCCGCAAACGCCGCCAGCACATGCTCCACCGTGTGTACCCGCGCCTCACCCTTCTCCAGCGTCGTCCCCCGCGAAATATCAACCACATGGTCGACATCCGCCTGTACCCACGGATGCCCCTCAACGTCGGTCCGGACAAAACGAATCCCCTGGTCCGGCGGCGCCGGCTTAAACGTCATCGTACAGGTATTACCGGTATGCAGACCCACACCGGAAATGGAAATCTCTCGAGCTATTGTGCGCTGTTTCTCATACATGATTTCATCTCTCCGCTGAATCGGCAGAGTATACCACCATCGCCGCCAATTCTCAAGGAATTTCTGCCCGGACTGCAAGGGCCACAATCAGATATCACCACCAGATATCGCCACCACACCACCCTCAGCCACCTCCCCGGCCGTCACCGTCAGATGTCCTTGATCGACCGCACCTGACGAAGCCGCCGAAACAACTCGACATATTCCCGCACCATCACCTCCTCGGCCTCCGACAACCCCTGCATCATCGGTATCCCCACCTTCAGTACCGCCCGCACCATGTCCGAAATCGTCCGGTCATACCGCCCCGCCAGCTCCTTGAGCTGCTGCTTGATCTCATACGACACGTACACGTTCAAACAATGCTCCCCCCGTACCTTCCGCAATGGACCACTACCAGCCTCATTCTCCTGATTTCGCTCACTCTGTCCCATCGTCATTCCTCCTGCCAATATGATACCGCTCATGCCCGATCAACACCTGCGGGCTGCTTACCCTGATCCCATAACGTTCCGCGATCTCCCGCATCACCGGCCGCCACGTCGCCGTCCGGTCCCGCGCCAGTATCAACCGATCAATCTCCTCCGAGAACTCCGACTCACACAGCGGACACCGCCCAAGTGGCCCGACAGTCTCAACTCCGAATCGCTCCCGCACAAACCGCCTGAGCGCCCTCCGAAGTTTCCGCATCGCCCGCTTGTGCAGTGACTGCACACTCCCCACCCGTCGCCCCGTCGCCTCCGCTATCTGCCGCTCCTGCCTGCCCATGAAGTAGAACTGCACAATGAACTCCCGCTCATCCTCATCCAGCCCGGCCAATGCTTCCTGCACCCGATGATCTATCTCACTCGCACCGGCCGAATCACCGCCGTAAGACAAACCCAGTGAGCGCTCCCGCACCAGCCAGTCATTGATTATCACTCTGCGATTACTCATTCCTGCCTCCTGTTTGCCCGTCAAGTACGCCCGCAAACAGCCGACAGGCTACCACATGGCAGTAACATCACATCAGCCCCAATCAACCATCTGTACATCATGTGATTCACATACCAGACCATCCCCCACCTTGAAAGCTGACAGTTGATACTTGCCAACTCACCCCACAGCCACAATATTGGGCGCGTCAACGACTAACCAGGAAATTGCCGCATGGATAGCCAACAACCTGACTACTCGCGAGATCCCGCATGGGTCGAATCAGCCGATACCGCCCCGAGCGATCCCGTCGCCCGCTTCAAACTGGAATCCGGCAACCAAGACTACCGACGGTCCGTCTTGACCTGGGTTTCCCTGGTCTTCCTGCTGCTGATCTACCCCGCCCAGTCCCTCCTCGCCGGCGAGGACTTCACCAGGGAACTGGAACACATCAACCAGGGCGTCCTGCTCGTTATGCTCGTCGCAACCATCGTCGTCCAGTGGGGCATCTTCCTCCTGCTGTACCTGACCGCCTACCGCGAGGGCACCGGGCTCCGAGGCCTCGGGTTCGTCCGCGTCAAAGGCGTCGACTTCCTCTGGGCCATCGCCTTCTTGCTGGCCGCCAACCTCATCCTCTCCGGACTGGCCTGGCTGCTGGCACAGATCGGACTGCCCATGCCCGGCGAACTCGTCTTCCTCATTCCGGTCGATCCCGTCGGCAAGGTCGTCTGGGTCATGGTCTCGGTCACCGCCGGCGTCTGCGAGGAAACCGCCTTCCGCGGCTACCTCATGACCCGCCTGCGAATCATCGGCAACCTCCGCTCATGGGCTATCCCCATCATCCTCTCCTCCGTCGCCTTCGGCGCCTGCCATGCCTATCAGGGCTGGCCCGGATTCATCGTCATCTCCGTCTATGGCGCCCTCTTCGCCCTCCTGTACATCCGCACCAAACGCATCTGGCCCGTCATCATCGCCCACTCCCTGCAGGATTTCTCAGCCCTGTTCATCCCCCAGTAACACAAATCGCACTACCCGCAATGAACAATTCCACGGCAAAGGCCGTTTCTGGCGTAACGAACCGCAACCCCAACCTCTGCCGGCCCGACTACCGAAAGGACCCCGCGTGAAAACACGCCTGCTTCTCCTTGGAATCGCCCTCACCCTGCTTCTGTCAATTCCGGCATGGTCGGCGCACGTCAAAATCATCCCCGCCATCTATGGCGGCTTCTCCTTCGGCCAGACCGAGTACGAAATCTCCGGGATCGGTGTCGATGATCAGGACCGGCTGCTCGCCATCCGCAGCCTACTGGAGTTCCCCCTCGACCAAGTCATGGGTGGAGTCGGACTCCGCATCAACTCCACCCGCCAGCTACGCCCCTGGAGTATCACCCTTGATATCCACACCAGCTTCACCGACCCCGGGGGCATCATGAAAGACCATGACTGGGTCACCGTCCAGGACGGCTTCGATGGCAAGTTCAGCTACACCGAATCAAGCTCCGAAGGCACCGCCGTAGTGATCAACCTCACCGGCGACTGGTTCCTCTATCACAAGGAAACCGTCCTGTTCGGTCCCCGCGTCGGTTTCCGCTTTCAACGCATCCAACAGGACATCATCGATTTCGAGGGCTGGTGGATCGAATACGATACCGAACCCTACGCCCGACGCCCCCAGGGCGGCCAGGGCAAGGGAATCGAATATCGCGTCCATTACTTCATGCCCATGCTCGGCCTCGCCGCCAGAATCGACAAACACCAGCAGTACCGCCTCGAGGCCCATATCAGCTACCTGCCGATCTTCTACGATGACTTCGATGACCACCTCTTCCGCAAAAAAACCGCCGAAAGCTCCGGTCACGGCTCCGGCGTGCTGGCCGGTATAGCCGCGCGCGTCAATCTGCCCTCAACCCGCCGCAACCACCCCTTCATCGAACTGCGAGCCGAAATCATCAGCCTCTCCGCCTCCGGCGACCAAACCCAGACTTGGTATGGCAATGACGGCGCCACACCGGGGTTCGATGATACCGGACAAATCATTACCGGCATCAACCACGAGGTACGCTCTACCCAGGGCAGAGTGGCCCTCCAGTTTGGCACAATGTTTTGACAACCAACAGCTTAGATCCACTTAGCAAATCCCCCAAGACCAGCCCGATTCCGTGGCTGTTTTCCCCCGATTCTCAGCCGAAAAGGGAAACTTCAACTGACAGAATTCGTACTACCTACCAGCAAAGGACCGCGGCCCGTGCCATGCAGGGCCGCTTTTTCAAGGAACCGAACGAGAGTGTGTTGACCTATGTTGTTCAATGATTATAACTTAGCGACCAGAAATCCGGCCCCGCCCACGTGCTGCGACATTTCTCGCGAGCACCCGTGGGATACCTCGGGAACCCTGATTGTATGACCCGAAAATGAGACGATCACAACAGGCATATCGACCATCACCGCAGCGAACCGTCGCCCTGCCGGACCTTCGACTCTGGCTCTTTGCCATTGCCGCAGGCCTGTCTCTGATTGTGCTGCTGCCGATTCTCGCCAATACGCAGGCCCTGCCCCCCTCGACCGATTTCGAACGCTACGACAACCGCAAGAAAGTCGAACTCAGTGGCGAGGCCAAAAATCTCGCCCGCTCGTATGTCTATGTTCTCGACCAGCTCGATGAGACGATCGATGACTACACCGGCTACTTCGAGGCCTTCTCCGCCGAACCACATGCAAAAGCGCTGCTGGAAATGCTCAGCGCCTCGAAGTCACTGCTCGATGAAGGCATCTACCACCTCGATGTTGACCGTCTCTACGATGACCTCGACAAGATGGCCGACAGGGCCGATGATATCGGCGATCAACTCATGGACGATATCGCCGGCACACGCCCCACCAACGAACAGAAAAAGCTCATCAAACTGGCCCGACACCTCCAGCAGGACCTGCTCATCCTCTACGAACAGCTTGAGTTCGAGATTATCGATGAAGCAAACGATGATGCCTCGATGGAAATCGTCAGTGCCTACTTTGTCGACTCCCTCGCCAAGGTTGTCTCCCATACCGTCTCCGCGACCTTGATAGGCACGCTTGAAGGCCTCAAGGCTGCCCAGCGGGCTGGCGAACTCAGCGGACTCGAGAAAGCCGAAATGTGGGAAAAATGGGCGGACTCCCTGGCCAACGCTATCGAGAAAATCCAGATCGAAAGAAACGTCAACTGGGAGGAAGCCCAAAGACTGATGCCGGACATGCCAGCCCCTCCCGTCATCGTCCTGCCCCAGGGCAAAGACTATACCTCAGTTTCCCACGACAAGGGCGAGATTACCTTCACCATCCCGGAATCCCGACGAGTCCTGGTGCGACGCTCGGGCGAGATCGGCATGGTCAAGGTCTTCGCCGACTCCACCGAGGCCATCCCCTCCGGCCTCCCCATCCAGGTCGAGAACCCGATCGGTGAGGTTACCGTAATAGGCTGGCCCAAAAACTTCGCCGTCGTCCGCGCCGAAATCGAGGTCGCCGCCAAAACCGAATCAGAGGCCAAAGGCCTCACCGAAAAGGTCGGGCTGCAACTCAACCAGCGTGCCGAGGGACTCATGGTCGAGGTCGTCCTCCCTTCATTGTCAGACCCCAGCAAACGAATCGTCAGCTGTAATATTCACCTCAAGACCCCGCAGGCCAACCCCATCTCAGCCAGCAGCTCTTTCGGTGATATCCACGTATCCAAAATGACAGCCCCCGTGACTATCGCCGGTAGCAACAGCCTGGTTACCGCCAACGATATCGCCTCCGACCTGACCGTTACTACCGATATCTCCGATCTCATGATCGACAATATCTCCGGCACCCTCACTATCGCCAACAGCCTCGGAACCATCGAGGCCTCCGATATCATCGGGACTATCTCTATCACCAACACAACCGGCGACATTTTCCTCACCGACTCACGGGGCGACGCGGTCATACGCAACACCGGCCATGTCGATGTCCGCGAACACATCGGCAGTGTCGATATCGACAACTCCAACGGCCTGGTCGAGGTCAGCCACGTTCAGGGAGACCTCAAGGCACAGAACGCCTACCGCCCGCTGAGCATCGAAAGCATCACCGGAGCTGCCACCGTTCGCAATGTCAACGCCGGCATACACGCCCGTGAACTCGGTGGCATCTTCACGGCCACCAACAACCAGGGACCTATCGATGCCCTCGAGTTGTTCGGGCCC
>CAZXRO010000067.1:0-11810 GCA_964642435.1 uncultured Ignavibacteriales bacterium | reverse complement strand
TGCCGAGTGGTGCCACGGCCGCCAGGGTGGTCGAGGTGATGTTCGAGAGCGGTCAACTTGCAACGCCGCCGGACAGCTTTGTGCAAATCAACTGGATGCTGAATCACAAGAAATGTCTGTACCTGTTCGGCTCCGATGGAAGTGCCTTCACGGGAGCGACGCCGCTTAAGGAATCGCCGATCATCCGAATCGCGGGGCACGAGTTCGAATCAATCGAGCATGCTCGTGCTGCCATGCTTGGGAGTGTTTCTGGGCAAAAGGATCCGCAGTGGTATGACCCGCCGCGTGATGCGTTGCAGTTCTACAATTTCCGGGTTGGAAACTCGTGGCTGTACGCCGATAGTCTTGAATTGCCATTCAGAATCGAGAAGCACTGCACGGGTTTCGATATTGTCGATCTGCCCACGGGGGTCTATTTGGCCTGGACCATTACGTGGAAGTACATGTGGTCCGGCGACGAAGACCACGACTGGACGATGGAAGTTGTTGATTTGGTTGGATACGAAGGGCTGCTGTCAAGGCGTATTAGCATCCTTGAGATGGAGGCCTGGGATCAGGGCGGTGGCTGTCTTGGTACCTGGGATCACCACGAGTACTGGGATATGACGGGTCGGGGCAGCGCGGCAGAGAACGTGTTGTTTTAGACAGCCGGCGCAGAGTGGAATTACCAGCCCTTGCGTGAAGGGGTGCGGTCAGTCTCCGAGGATAACGGGGGCTGGCCGCTTGTTTCTTTGGTCATTTGGTCATTGCAGTGTCACATACTGCAAGGTACGGGGGCGATGCCCCCTTTTTAGTTGAAAACTCGGCGTTTTGCGCCTATCTAACAAGAGTATGCGAGTATTAGGAATAGACCCCGGCTTGGGGATCACGGGCTACGGTGTGCTGGACTCCGAGGGAGAGCAGATTCGTGTTGCCGAAGCTGGTGTGATTCGTACTGATGACAAGGCGCCTTTGTCCGAGCGGCTGGTGGATCTGGCACGTGAGTTGGAGAGCGTCATTGTCCAGTTTAGGCCCGATGTGGTGGCAGTAGAGGAGTTGTATTCGCACTACGGTCATCCGAAGACGGCGATCATCATGGGACATGCCCGCGGCGTGATATTCCTGACGGCAGCTCGCTCCGGTGTACAGGTGATTCCGTATGCCGCGACACGCGTGAAGAAGTCGCTGACCGGTAACGGACGAGCGACCAAAGCTCAGATGCAGATGATGATCTCCTCGGTGTTGAGCTTGAGCACGGTTCCTGAGCCGCCGGATATTGCCGATGCCTTGGCAGTCGCGCTATGTCATTGCCGGGCGCTGCAGCATGTGGAGGTCGCGGGCTTGTGATTAGCCGGATATCAGGGATACTTCGCGATGTGATCGATGACTCAGCGCTGGTCGAGAATGCCGGTGTGGCCTACGAGGTGATGCTACCCTCAGCACTG
The DNA here is from genome assembly GCA_964642435.1 of uncultured Ignavibacteriales bacterium. Classification (GTDB taxonomy): domain Bacteria; phylum Zixibacteria; class MSB-5A5; order GN15; family FEB-12; genus WJKG01. Next base: position 10,386 of record CAZXRO010000067.1, on the reverse strand, counting down.
GCTGAGCGTCTTAAGGGCAACGGGGCGGTGGGAGAGACAATCACGCTGGAGACGATCTACTATATTGAGGCCGGCGACAAGAAGGCCAGTCACTTCCCGCGCCTGGTTGGGTTCACCGATCCGGTGGATCGAGAGTTTTTCTCATTGATGACACAGGTGCCGGGGTTAGGTGTAAAAAAGGCACTGAAGTCGCTTGTGCTGCCGATTCGGGAGATAGCTGAGGCAATAGAGACCCGGGATCCGAGTACGCTGTCGCGTTTGCCCGGAGTCGGGGCACGTCTGGCCGAGAAGATTATTGCAGAACTCAACGGCAAGACGACGAAGTTTGCCTTAAGCCGTACCGAGGAACCGTTGGCCGTGACGAAGAAGTCGCGCCAGACGCCCTTGTTCGAGGATACAATGGACGTGCTGCTGCAACTGCAATACAGCCGCCCGGAGGCGGAGCAAATGATCAACAAGGCCATTCAGGGTAACCCGAAGGTGAATTCGGCGGAGAAGTTGATCGAGATCATCTTCCGCAGCCAGCACCAGCAGGGCGAAGAGTAACGAGCAGATGAGTCGTGAGAGAATAGTCACAGGCGAGCCACTCGATCCTGCGGAGGAAGTACAGCATTTATCGCTGCGTCCGCAGAGTCTCGATGAATATATTGGCCAAAACGAGTTACGAGCGAAATTGCAAGTGGCGCTTGAGGCCGCGCGAGGGCGCAATGAAGCGGTAGAGCACATTCTTTTCTACGGTCCCCCGGGGTTGGGCAAGACGACCCTGGCGCACATTATTGCCAATGAAATGGGGTCGAAACTGTTTGCGACAGCCGGGCCGGCTCTTCAGCGCTCAGGCGATTTGATGGGCATACTGACCAACTTGAAGGAAGGCGACGTCCTGTTTATCGATGAGATCCACCGACTGTCGTCAGTAATCGAAGAGTTCTTGTACCCGGCCATGGAGGACTTCAAGGTCGATTTCGTAGTGGACAAGGGAGCGTTTGCGAAGGTCATCAATGTCCCGCTGAAGAAGTTCACGATGGTCGGAGCGACCACCCGGGCGGGGTTGCTTTCAGCGCCGCTTCGGGACCGTTTTGGATTATACTATCATATTGATTTCTATCCGCCTGAGGACCTGGCAGAGATCATCATTCGCTCGGCGAGATTGCTGGAAACATCGGTCGATACCGAGGCAGCCCGGATTATTGCGGAGCGGTCGCGTGGGACACCGCGAATCGCCAACCGGTTGTTTCGGCGGGTGAGGGATTTTGCAGCGGTGAAAGCCGATGGCTTGATCACCCCGGAATTGGCGACGAGGGCGCTCGATGCAGAGGGGGTGGATACGCTGGGCCTGGATGGCTTTGACCGCAAGCTGTTGCAGGTGATGATCGAATACTACAACGGCGGCCCGGTGGGTATCGAGGCTATGGCCGCTACGCTCAACGAAGAGGTTGATACACTCGTAGATATGGTAGAGCCATATCTGCTGAAGATCGGCTTTGTCCAACGGACCAGACGTGGCCGTGTAGTGTCGCCCGATGCGGTCCGTCACCTGGGAGCGAGCCTCCCGGACTCCGATAATCAGGGAAAACTGTTTTAGGATGTTCCACGACGATGAGAATCGGGTTGTGGATTTGCTTCGTCAGATGCAACAGGCTGCTGACCCGACAGCTCGCAAGACATTAGGGATACTGGTTGAGGAAACGCTGGCATTCCGTGACTGGCTGGTAGCGAATGATGAACCGGCGCTCATGGTGGGCGATACTCGTGTAGCGCTTCAGGCGCTGGAGTTGCTGCTGCAGGGTCAGCAAATGCCGAAGGGCTTGACAGAGCGACAGCGTACCCTTCTGGCGCGTTGGTATGAACGCATTTTGGTGGAGCAGGCGAACGGTGAGGATTCATCTGAAGAGGATCCAGCGGAGTAGCAAACCATGACGCCACAATTGGGCAAGCTGCTGATTGTACTGGGGGTCGTGTTGATTGTGGTGGGGGCGGTTTTCCTGTTTGCCGATCGCATCCCGTGGTTGGGCAAGTTGCCAGGGGATATCATCTTCAAGCGCGGACGCACGACAGTGTATATCCCGATCGTGACGATGTTGATCGTCTCGGTGCTTCTGACCCTTATTCTCAATTTCTTCGGCCGCAAATAGGAGTTTCGGGCTGCGATGGACATCAAGCTGTTCGACTATGATCTGCCTGAGGAACTGATTGCGCAGCATCCCAGTCGCAAGCGTGATGAGTCCCGCCTGATGGTTATTGACCGTGCCAGTGGCAGACCTATTGAGATCCTGCCGTTCGCGCGATTGGTTGACTACCTGCAGCCGGGGGATGCGCTGGTTGTGAATAACACAAAAGTGTTCAAAGCGCGCCTGTTCGGCAAGCGAGCGACCGGGGCCAGTGTGGAGGTCTTCCTGGTGCGACCGCTGCCGGACAGCGATGATCACCGCTGGTTGGCGCTGGTGAGTCCCTCGCGACGAGTTAAGGCGGGGGAGTGGATTGAGTTTGACGGTAAACCCGGGGTGGAACTGATCGATTATCTCGGCGACGGCCGGTGGCAGGTACGATTTACGTCACTGTCTGCCCAGCGCCGGCTGATTTCGCGCTATGGTCATGTCCCCTTGCCGCATTATATACGGCGCTCTGATCAGCCAGAGGATATCCGCCGCTATCAGACGGTGTTTGCCGACAGCGAACGGGTTGGCGCTGTAGCGGCGCCGACAGCGGGGTTTCATTTCACCCGACGGTTGCTGGACAGGCTCGACCAGAAGGGCGTGAGCCGTATTGAACTGACACTTCATGTTGGGCCGGGGACGTTTAAGCCCGTGACGGCGGACAGGATTGAGGAGCACAGGGTCGATCCTGAGTATGCCGAACTGTCGCAGGAGGCAGCCGATGCGATCAATTCAGTTCGCGCAGCTGGAGGTAAGCTGTTCGCGGTCGGCACGACCTCCGTGCGGACCCTGGAGTCAGCGCGCATTGTCGATGGCAAGGTGCAGCCGCTGGCCGGAATGGTTGATCTGTATATCCGGCCGGGTCACAGGTTCCAGTTGGTCGATCATATGATCACGAATTTCCACTTGCCGAAGTCATCGCTGCTGATTCTGGTCAGCGCCTTTGCCGGTCGCGAGCGAATGCTGGCTGCCTATCGCCAGGCTATCGAAGCGCGGCTGCGGTTTTACAGTTATGGCGATGCCATGTTGATTCTGTAAAAAACCTTTTTCCCCTGCAAGATGAGGTCTATATTCCGGCCTGATGAAGACTGCGGCGGTAATAGTGGCGGCCGGGAGCGGCGAACGGTTTGGCGGCGAGGTCCCCAAACAGTTTCGTACGCTGGTTGATCGGCCGATGTTGTCCTGGACGATCTCCCGGTTGGAGACCGCCGAGTCGATTGACACCATAGTCGTGGTCGTGGCCGAGGAGCATTTGTTGTACGCCTCGCAGCACGTTGTTGATCCGTATGGGTTCCGTAAGGTGACGAAGCTGGTTCCGGGTGGGGCTACTCGCCAGGAGTCAGCATATCGCGGTCTGAAGGCATTGCCGATCTCAACGGACCTGGTGGCGATCCATGACGGGGCGAGGCCGATGACAGCCGTGCGGGATATTGAGCGAGTGATCGACAAGGCGCGCAACGAGCGGGCCGCTATCCTGGCGGTACCGGTGACGGACACGATCAAGCGTGCGAAGGCTGGCTACGTGATGGGATCGGTGGACCGTCGGGATCTCTATGGTGCCCAGACGCCGCAGGTATTCCAGTATGATTTGATTATGTCGGCCCACGAGGCGGCCCGGTCGGGCAGTTCACAGGACTACACTGATGATGCCTCGTTGATCGAGGCGCGCGGTTTCAAGGTAACCCTGGTTGAGCCGAGCGGTCCCAATATCAAGGTGACGAGCCTGGCCGATTTGGTGGCGGTGGAGGCATTGCTGAGGCGGGAGAACAGTGGCTGAACTGAGAATTGGACATGGCTTCGATGTGCACGCGCTGGTGCCCGAGCGTTCGTTGATACTCGGCGGAGTAACTATCCCGCACGAGATGGGGCTGGCCGGGCATAGCGATGCCGATGTGTTGACCCATGCGATTATTGATGCCCTGCTGGGTGCAGCCTCGCTGGGAGATATTGGCACACATTTTCCGCCAACCGAGGAAACCTGGCGCGATGCCGACTCGTTGGACTTGCTGAAGACGGTTGTCAAGAAGTTGAATCAGGCCGGGCTGAAAGAGATTGTCAATATCGATGCCACCCTGATGGCTCAGCGGCCTCGATTAGCGCCCTACTTGAACGCCATGCGTACGAGGCTGGCCTCGGTACTGCCTGTTGTTCCCGAACGAATCAGCCTCAAGGCAACCACAACCGAACACCTGGGATTTGTCGGCCGCGAGGAAGGTATTGCTGCCTCGGCGGTCTGCTTGATAGCACTCAATGGCTGAATACGCGATCTGGATAGATGAATGGCTGGACCATTTGTTCGCCTATGGCCCTGTGTGGGTGTACATGGCCCTGTTTGCGGCGTGTTTCATAGAGAACATCACGCCGCCGTTTCCGGGTGATTCATTCATTGTTGCTGCCGGGGCGTTGGCTGCGGTTGATCGGATGGACCCGTTCATTTCGGGTGTTATGGCTGTGGTTGGTGGCATGCTCTCGGTCATGGTGTGGTACTGGATCGGACGAAACCGGGGGCGTGACTTCTTTTTGAAGAAGAATTACAAGCTCTTCAGCGCTGAGGACATTCACGCCGCTGACCGGCTGTTCAGTCGATGGGGGCCGTTAATCCTGGTGGCCTCCCGGTTCGTGGTCGGTTTCCGGGTCGTAATCGCGCTGACCGCCGGAATGGGTCGGGTGCCGCTTGTCTCCATGATCGTGTTCAGCGCTGTGTCATATGTGGCGTTCGTGGCGTTGTTGATCTATCTCGGTTTCGTGTTTGTTGAGAATCTGTACCTGGTGGAGTATTACTTCAAGACATACAACACAATCGCCTGGCCTATTGCGATAGGGCTGGTGATTTTATTCGTGGTGCGCAAGATCCAGAGGATACGCAGGAAGCAAAAATGAAAGTAGTTGTGCTGATCGGTGGGCAATCGAGCGAGCGCGAGGTGTCGCTCAAGTCCGGAAAGGCTGTCTATGACGCGCTGGTGCGCAAAGGTCACAAGGCGGAGGTCTTCGATCCGGGTGCCGGATCCGATGATGCCAGTGATCGACTTCCGCCGGGCCCGTTGGCCATGATTCGTTCAGGCACGGTCCTCAATTCGGATGTTGTCTTCATCGCCCTGCATGGAGGCTCAGGCGAGAACGGGCAGGTGCAATGTCTGCTGGATCTTGCCGGTAAGAAATACACCGGCTCGGGAATGCTGTCCTCGGCGATGGCTATGGACAAGGCCCTGACCAAGCGACTGATGGCCATGGTCGATGTACTCACGCCGAAACATGCGCTCTACCGTGTGGTTGCGGAGGAAGAGCTGACGGATATTGGTTCTGAGATTCTCGACAAGTTCGATCTGCCAGTGATCGTCAAGCCCAACGATGGTGGTTCGACCATTGGCTTGACCAAGGTGACGGCACCGGATCTGCTGGAACCGGCTCTGCGGACCTGCTTTGGTGAATCCCGACAGATTCTCGTGGAGACGTTTGTCGAAGGACGTGAATTGACGGTAGCGGTGCTCGATGGTCAGCCGTTGCCGGTGGTCGAAATCCGGCCGAAGGAAGGGCTGTATGATTATACTGCGAAGTATACCAAGGGCAAGTCCGAGTACCTGGTGCCGGCACCGATCCCGGATGAAGTGGCGGCATCGATTCAACGCGATGCGGCAGACCTTTATCATTTGTTGGATTGCAGGGGAGTGATCCGGGTCGACTTCATTATGGATCAATCGGGGACAAGTTATTGTTTAGAAGTGAATACATCGCCGGGAATGACGGAACTGTCGCTGGTGCCGATGGCGGCTCGCGATGTGGGGATGAGTTTCGATGAACTGGTCGAACGCCTGGTGTTGTCGGCCATTAGGAAGGTGATCTAACAATCGAGATGCTATTGTGATGGAGAAACTGAAGCCCAAAGCAGTCATTTTTGATTTAGGCTCGACCCTGCTTGAGTATGAGGCGATTCCGTGGGACGAGCTGGGGCGGGAATGCGCAGAGGCCTCGCGGCAGTTCCTGATAAGCAGGAAGCTGTCGGTACCGGACGAGGTTGAGTTTAGTGACGCATTTGAACTGGCCAAGGCGTCATACCGAAAGAAGGCCTCGACAAGCTGGGAAGAGTGGTCGGTCCCGATGGTAGCCGTTCCGCTGCTTCGCGAGTTGGGATTGCCTTCAGATGAAGAAATTGTCGAGTTATTCTTCGATGCGTACTATGAGCCGGTAGAAAAGTACCTGTTTGTCTACGAGGACACACTTGAGACCCTTGAGGCGATACGTCGTCGCTATGGACGGGTCGGGTTGGTCTCGAACACGGTGTTTCCCGAGCGGGCGCATAGGAAAGAGCTGCAGCGGTTTGGGATAGAACCCTTTCTGGATTTTGCCATTTTCAGTTCGACCTTCAAGTGGCGTAAGCCGCACCCGGATATCTTTTACAAGGCAGCCAATATGGCTGGATTTGCTCCCTCGGAATGTGTCTACACAGGTGATCGTTACCTTGAGGATGTACAGGGACCGAACTCTGTCGGCATGCCGGGAATCCTGAAGGTGAAGCCCGGTCGTGAGTATCCTGCCGACATGCCCGATGATGTGCGCAAGGTGGATACCCTGTCGCAACTTCGGGACCACTTCGACTTTTAGGGTAGACGAGGTCGGGATTGGTGCCTATATTCGTACACTGATATGACATGGTAAGCTGTTGTTTACGTGAATGATAGAGGAGTAGCCGTGGACAAAGTCGAACAATTGCTGAAGGAACTGACCGAGGCCCCAGGTGTGCCCGGTAGCGAGAGCGAAGTGCGTAAGATCATGGCCCGCGAGTTCGAGGGCAAGGTTGACAATATCCAGTATGACAAGATGGGGTCTATTGTAGGGGTCAAGAACGGTACCTCCGCCGAGCCCCGGGTGCTGATAGTCGGACACATGGACGAAGTCGGCTTCATGGTCAAGGAGATCACCGACGAAGGTTTCATCAAGTTCCTGCCGTTGGGTGGCTGGTGGGGGCATGTGGCCCTGGCGCAGCGCGTTCGTGTCATGACGAGTAAGGGGCCGGTATTGGGCGTGATTGGCTCCAAGCCGCCGCACATTCTGCCGCCCGAAGAGCGCAAAAAAGTCATCGAGGTAAAGGACATGTTTATCGATGTCGGTGCGCAGGAGAAATTTGACGTGGTCAAGAAGCTGGGTATTCGGGTGGGTGATCCGATTATCCCCGTAAGCAATTTTGAGATCCTGGGTAACAAGAAGGCCTATATGGCCAAAGCATTTGACAATCGGGCCGCGTGCGGTGTGGTGGTCGAAGTTATCAATCGTCTGCAACGACGGAAACATCCGAATACCGTCTTAGGTGCTGCCAGTGTTCAGGAAGAAGTCGGCCTGCGCGGGGCACAGACAGTGGCGCACCTGGCTGATCCCGATGTCGGTATCATCGTCGACACGGGAATTGCGCAGGACGTCCCCCCTGGCAGTTTCAAGAAGCCGGAGCGGCTGGGTAATGGGCCGAGTGTGCTGGTGCTCGATGCCACCATGATCCCGAACCAGAAACTGCGCGATCTGGTGATTGAAACGGCTGAGAAGAAGCAGATTCCTTATCACCTGACCAGTATGGATCGCGGTGGCACCGATGGTGGGCGTGTGCATATCAGTCGGATCGGTGTGCCCTCGATTGTGATCGGTCCGCCGGTGAGGTACCTGCACAGCCATAATGCAATCATGAGTCGTACCGATTATGATAATACTATCAAGCTCGTGACCGAACTGGTTGCGGTATTTGACAAGAAGACGGTAGCATCATTTACGGAGGCTTAGCGATTATGGCCCTGAGATTCAAGAACAGCCTGACGGGCGTAAAGGAAGAGTTCAAGCCGATAGACGATGGCAAGGTACGCATGTACACCTGCGGGCCGACAGTCTATAATTTCGCCCATATTGGTAATTTCCGGGCCTATGTGTTTGAGGACTTGTTGCGCCGGTATCTCAGATACAAGGGATACGACGTGACGCAGGTGATGAACCTGACGGATATCGATGACAAGACAATCAGGGACTCACAGGCGGAGGGAATCTCGCTCGATGAATTCACTCAGCGCTACAAGGATGCCTTTTTCGAGGATCTGGAGACGTTGAGGATTGAGCGGGCCGAGGAGTATCCGGCGGCGACTGATCATATTCCCGAGATGGTGAAGATGATCAAGACGCTTGTTGAAAAGGGGTACGCCTACGAGATCGACGGTAACTACTATTTCCGGATTGACAAGTTCGAGGACTATGGGAAGCTGGCCAATCTGGACCGTGAGGGTATGAAGGCCGGAGCGCGGGTGGCCTCTGACGAATACGAGAAGGATTCGGTGAGTGATTTCGCACTGTGGAAGGCATGGGACGAGAAGGACGGCGATATCTACTGGGAAACGGAACTGGGCAAGGGCCGTCCGGGCTGGCATATCGAGTGCTCGGCCATGTCAATGAAGTACCTCGGCGAGCATTTTGACATCCACTGCGGTGGAGTGGACAATATGTTCCCCCACCATGAAAACGAGATAGCCCAGTCGGAGGCCTGTACCGGCAAGAAGTTCGTGAACTACTGGTTGCACAACGAGTACCTGATTGTCGAGGGACGGAAGATGTCCAAGTCGCTGGGGAATTTCTATACCCTGCGAGATATTCTCGATAAGGGGTACTCCGGGTTGGCGGTTCGTTATCTGTTATTGGCGACCCACTATCGCCAGCAGTTGAACTTCTCGCTCAAGGGGCTGGATGCGGCCTCGGCGGCGTTGGAGCGATACAACGACTTTCTCATGAATCTTCGGGAGTACGCCGGTGGAAAGTCCGATGGCAGTGCCGATGCGGTCATTGACAAGGCGCTGACAGGGTTCGAGGAGGCGCTCGATGATGACTTGAATATTTCTGGTGCGTTGGGTGTGGTTTTTGATTTTATTCGGGACGTCAACCGTCTGCGTACCGAGGGCAAGCTCTCGATCGCCGAGCGTGACCGCGCCCTTGAGGTGATTGAGCGGTTCGATACGGTTCTGGGGTTTGCCCGGGAGCAGGAGCAGCTTGATGACAAAGTCGAGCAGATGATTGCCGAGCGTACCGCTGCCAAGAAGAGCAAGGACTTCGCGACGGCGGACCGTATACGGGACGAGTTGACGCAAATGGGTATCATTCTGGAGGACACGCCGCAGGGTGTCCGATGGAAGCGCAAGGTGTAGCATCGTCATTGGGTTTTTGGCTTGATCGATTGCTCGGTTGATGCGCTTCTGGGGAAGAGATAGACAATAGGCCAGCATAGCTCAGTTGGCAGAGCAGCTGATTTGTAATCAGCAGGTCGTGGGTTCGAATCCCTCTGCTGGCTTTTTGTTTTACAACTTCGGCAACAGTTGACCGGCGCCCATCGCCGGTTGCGGGCGGCCGGAATCTCAGGACCTTACATTCTCTTCGTTCGTTCTATCAAGTACATCCATCTATCGAGGACCGACAAACTGCAAGGAGGATCGATCTATGGCAGTGTACGAAAGATTTACGGCTCCTTCGCCGCAAGACGGAAGACTGAAGGAATGGGAAGCTGTGATCGAAACGGACGGCCCGGAACCTCAGTTGATAGTGGCCAGACAAGCAAGGGATGAAGAATACAGGCCGGGGGAGTCGGGTTATGGTGAGTTACTCGGAGCGTACAAGCGCATGCTACAGGGGCCCGAGCCGGGGACAGACTAAGCCGCAGATATCCCGCATTCGAGTCCCTGTACTGAGTTGTCCGACATCGAACAGCACTGATCAGTTCGCTCAAAACAAACTTGCGCCGGGTTTTCGCGTAAGCATATCTTAGCACGGTAATAGATATAACTGACCCGCGCTCATATGGGACTGGAGCAATCAGGACGTGAATGTTGTCGATGTCGAACAGTTGACCAAGGTCTATCAGCCGCGCATGCGCAAGGGTGGCATTGTCGCACTCGACAGTGTGAGCCTGTCGATTGAGCAGCGCGAGATTTTCGGGCTTCTCGGACCGAATGGCGCCGGCAAGACGACCTTGTTCAAGGTGTTGCTCTCGATCTGCAGGCCGACCTCGGGCAGTATCATGATTCATGGTATGCCGCCGACCGATCCGCGCTCTCGTCGCAAGGTTGGGTTTCTGCCGGAGAATCATCGGTTTCCCGAGCACCTGACCGGACGCGGGTTGATAGAGCTGACCGGTCGCTTTCACGGTATGACCGGCGCCCAGATCGATGAGCGGGCTGACTATCTGCTTGACCTTGTTGATATGGCCAAGTGGGACCACACA
>CAZXRO010000066.1:3654-11916 GCA_964642435.1 uncultured Ignavibacteriales bacterium | reverse complement strand
AAAATTATAATGAATTTTCGCATAATGTCAACAATGATTTACCTTATTAATCGACAAATAGTCTCGAAACTTGCGTCTGATGCCTTTCTTTTTTGCCAGACAACGTTCGTTAAGAGTTGTGTCGGCAATTCTCATTCATACATTACACACTTCAGACCAATAAATGTTCAAAGGACTTAAGATTCAGTGAATGCGCGAACCGGAAACCTGATTCTCCTTGGTATGATTGCCGGCGCCATCTTTGGTGTGCTCGGCGGCTGGTTTGCTCCGGATTTCTTTCTCTCGACGAGATTCGTCGGCACCATCTTCCTCAACGCCCTCAGGATGATTGTTGTCCCGTTGGTAGTCGCCTCAATGATCGTCGGCGTAAGCTCCCTGGGCGACCTCCACAAGCTGGGGCGAACCGCCGGGAAGACGGTGCTGTTTTACTTCGCCACCACCAGTCTCTCGGTCTTGGTCGGTATCATCATGGTTAATCTCATCCGCCCCGGGGTTGGTGTCGAGGCTTTCGGGGCCTATGTTCCTGATATCGTAGCTGAGGCGACCGGTAAATCGCTCGCCGATGTCTTTCTGGGACTGATTCCAACCAACATATTCCGGGCCGCCGCCAATGATGACATCCTTCCGTTGATCGTGGTATCGTTGTTATTCGGTGGTGTGCTGGCCAGTATCGGTGAGAAGGGCAGGCCGGTTCTGGCGGTGGTCGAGGGCATCAATGAAGCCGTCATGAAGATTGTCCATCTGATCATCTGGTTCGCCCCGATAGGTGTGCTGGCGCTGATTGGCGGGATTGTCGCCGAGAACAAGGAATCAATTGTGGAGTTGGCCACCAGCCTGGCCTGGTACACCCTGACCGTACTACTTGCGTTGGGGATACACGCGATCATCACCCTGCCTCTGATACTTCGTTTTCTGGGCGGTCAGCCACCCGGTCGCTATTTCCTGAACATGGGTCAGGCCTTGGCGACGGCCTTTTCGACGGCGTCGTCCTCGGCAACGCTGCCGCTAACCATGGAGGCCGTTGAGCACAAGAACAAGGTGGACGGACGGGCAGCGTCGTTCGTTCTGCCCCTTGGCGCCACCATAAACATGGACGGAACCGCGCTCTATGAGGCGGTAGCCGCCTTGTTCATCGCGCAGATATACGGAGTGGAACTGGCCATTGGCCAACAGGTTATCATCTTCATGACTGCCACCTTAGCATCGGTCGGGGCCGCCGCCATCCCACATGCCGGGACCGTGATGATGGTGCTGGTGCTTTCGGCGGTTGGCCTTCCCCTGGAGGGTATCGGTCTGATCTGGGCGGTTGATTGGTTCCTTGATCGATGCCGCACGACCGTGAATGTCTGGGGTGACGCGATCGGTGCCGCCGTCATCGGCCAGACCCGCGACTTCCGCGACACTGAGCGACCGACGAAGTTCGAGTAGTGCCCCCTACAAGACGACTCGTTGCAAATGGGGATGGGAGTTCGCATTGACGCCGACCGGCGCTGCGTTACGGATATCATGCACGAGCTCAATCGAGGGCAGCGCGTCGGTTAGTCCGAAACCTTCTCCCTGAAGTGTTCTTTCATAAATGATTGTGTGCAAGTCCGTAAACCCACCGGAGAATTCCACTTCCTCCCCATCGATCGTAATAGACCGAAAGGTCGGCATTGCCTTCGAGGTAGCCTCAGGGGGCAGGTCATTGCGATCAATGGAGAGCATCCACTTCACCTCGGCGTTCTCGAGTTCCATGAACCCGCCGGTCCTGGTGGCTGTGGCGACATGCACTTCGCTGAACTGTACCTTTCCAAACAGCCACATGAGCATGTCAAAGAAGTGAATGCCGATATTGGTCGCCAAACCACCGGATCGTTCCACCTGTCCCTTCCATGAAACCAGGTACCATGGCCCGCGCGACGTGATATACGACAAGCGCACATCCTTCTTCCGGCCCGATGTATCCGCCATCAGCTTCTCACGCAGGGCGATAAGCGATGGATGGACGCGGAGCTGCAGCACCGTGAAAATACGGTGTCCACTCTCTTCCTCGAGCTCCTGCAGGGCCTCGATATTCCAGGGGTTGAGCACCAGGGGCTTCTCGCAAATGGCATCCGCCCCGATCCGCAGGGCGAAACGGGCATGGGCATCGTGCAGGTAGTTCGGGGAACAGATGGAGACCCAACTGATAGCCTTGTTATCACTCATCCGCCGCAGTTTCTCACAGTGGCGGTCAAACCGCTCGAACTCGGTGAAAAAGCGCGCTTCGGGGAAGAAACTGTCCAGGACACCCACCGAGTCGTTCGGGTCGCAGGCCGCCAGCAACTGGTTGCCGGTTTCCTTGATGGCCTTGAGATGACGGGGGGCGACATAACCGGAGGCACCGGTCAAAGCAAAGTTCCTGGACATAGAGTCTCCTTGTCTGAGTTTTCCAATGGCGAGAATGGAAACATCCCGTATTCTCAGCCCAATAAAGGGAAATCCGGCCCGATGGCAAGGGGGATTTTGAGGTCGCGTACCCGTTGTACGAACGATCTTGTCGGTTCGCAATTGGCACAGAAAGCGTTTGTGCCCCCGAGATTTTTTGTATACTTTCGTATGCCACGATTTTGCCGCAGCAGGAAGCGGGGGTGCCAACTTAAGGTCGGTTCATCAGAGACCGGCGCTACCGCAAGCCCAATCCGGAATTCCAATTCGAGATCCATAGCAATACCAACAGGGAGTGATCGATGCGCGTAAGGGATGCCAAACTGTCTCGATCGAAACAAAAGCAACTCACCGACCTGGCGCAACTTGTCAGGTACTGGTCTGTGAAATCTACCACTGAGGCTGGATCGGGCCATCCGACCACCGCTATGTCGGCAACCGACCTCATGGTGACAGTGGTGTTCGGTGGCTTCTATCAGTTCGACCTCAAGAAGCCGGACAATCCGAACAATGATCGCCTGATCTTCTCAAAGGGACACGCATCGCCGTTACTGTATAGTCTCTACGGGGCGGCCGGTGCCATCACCGAGAAGGAAATCATGTCCATGCGCAAGTTTGGCAGCCGGCTGGAGGGACACCCCGCCATGACCTTCCCATACACCGAGGCCGCCACGGGCTCTCTGGGTCAGGGACTGTCAGTTGGAGTGGGTATGGCGCTCAACGCCAAGTATGTGGACAAGTTGCCATACATGACATGGGTGCTCCTCGGAGACAGCGAAATGGCTGAGGGGCAGGTATGGGAAGCAATGAACCTGGCCGCTCATTACAAACTGGGTAACCTGGTAGCTATTCTCGATGTCAACCGGCTCGGACAGCGCGGGCCCACTATGTACGGGCATCGCACGGACGAATACGAGCGTCGCGTGCGTGCCTGCGGATGGAGGACCATTGTCGTCGATGGCCACAATATCCCCATGATTCATCGTGCCTGTCATCGCGCCCTGATTGGCGGCAACAAGCCGGTGATGCTAATTGCCAAGACACTCAAGGGGAAAGGCCTCGACCTCGTTGAGAACAAGGACGGGTGGCACGGCAAGCCCATCCCACCGGAGCAACTGGAAAAGGCCCTAAAGCAACTCGGGCCGGTGAACCTGAAGGTTCGTGGCAAGATCTCGAAGCCACCGGCGCGCAAGATCGCCAAGCCGACAAAAAGGCGGGTCAAAGATCCCGATTACTCCACCACTGACAAGCTGCCAACTCGGAAAGCATACGGCAACGCACTGGCCCGGCTGGGTGATGCGTTCCCCGATATGGTCGTGCTCGATGCTGAAACCAGCAACTCGACGTATACGAATATCTTTCAGAAGGCACACCCCGAGCGCTTCTTCGAAATGTTCATCGCCGAGCAAAACATGGTTTCGGCGGCTTTGGGGCTGGCCCGCCGGGGCAAACTGGTTTGCGCCTCGAGCTTCGCCGCCTTTCTCTCTCGTGCATGTGACCAGATTCGCATGGCCCAGTACGCCGATTCGCACCTGATCATCAACGGCTCCCACGCCGGTGTCGCTATCGGCCAGGATGGACCCTCGCAGATGGCTCTTGAAGATATCGCCATGTTCCGCTCGATTCTCGGCAGCATCGTTCTGTATCCCTCCGATGCCTACAGCTGCGAACGCCTGACTGAGGCGGCTCTTCGTGAGAACAAGGGCATTATCTATATGCGTACCTCACGCAATTCCACGCCGGTGCTGTATCGCAAGACGGACAAGTTCCGCATTGGCGGCAGTAAGACCGTGCATCGCAGCAAGAAGGACCAGGTCACCCTTGTGGCAGCCGGGATTACCCTGCACGAGGCGCTGAAAGCCTACGATGAACTCAAGAAGCAGAAGATCCACATCCGAGTGATCGACCTCTATAGTGTCAAGCCGATTGACAAGGCCACGCTAAATCGGGCAGCCAAAGAGACCAAGGGTATCCTTACCGTAGAGGACCACTTCCATGAGGGCGGTATCGGCGAGGCGGTGCGCTCTGTTTTCGAGAAGTGCCCGGTGCCGATTGTCAGCCTGGCTGTAAATCGCCGGCCCACGAGTGGTAGTCCCCAAGAGTTGCTGGACCATCAGGGAATCAGCGCTCGGGCCATAGTACCGGCTGTGCTGAAGATGCTCAGTAAGTAGTCCGTTGGTTCAGGGAGTCGACTAAGTATGTCTGATCCATCGGGCGGATATATCAAGTATGATTTCGCGGTGGAGTTGTACGACTTTCACCTCTGGAGTCAGATGATGGGCGATGTCGAGTTCTATGTCGACTTCGCCCACTCCCTCGGCGATTCCGCGCTCGAGATCGCCAGTGGCACCGGCCGGGTACTGCTGCCGATGGCGCGCGAGGGAATCAAGGTCACCGGGTTGGACCTCTCCGAACTGATGCTCGCTCGCTGCCGTGACAAACTGGCCGAGGAGCCCCCCGAGGTTCAGGAGCGCGTCACGTTGGTGCACGGCGACATGCGCCAGTTCGATCTTGGCCAGACCTTTCCGCTTGTCTTCATTCCCTTTCGGTCTTTCCAGACTCTGCTGACCGTGGAGGATCAGGTGGCGTGCCTCTCGTGTGCGCGTCGTCACGTGCAGCCCGATGGACGGTTTGTGATCAACCTGTTCAATCCCTGGATGGAATTGCTCGTGAACCAGCCCGAGGATGAGGAATTCGGCGAGTTACCCCCGATGGTCTTGCCCGATGGGCGAAGGGTTGTGGCACGGCAGCGGAATTACAACCGCGACTTCTTCCGCCAGACGTTCGAGGCTGATATCATTTACCGGGTCACGCATCCCGATGGCAGCAAGGAGCGGTTGGTGCAGTCATACCCGATGCGCTGGCTGTATCGATTCGAGGCCGAGCACCTGCTTCACAGATGCGGATTCGAGGTGCTCTCGATCTATGCCGACTTCAAAGAGAAGGAATTTGGTTCCCTTGACCCCGGGGAGTTGATCTTCATCTGCAGGCCAGCCGACTAAGCTATCGGCTGTTGCTCAACGCACCCTATTTCAGCAGGACCATCTTGCGACTGGAAGAGAAGCGTTCCGTGTCCAGACGATAGAAGTAGACACCGCTGGCGACGCGCTCACCGCCGCTGTTGGTACCATTCCACTGCACAACATGCTCTCCACTTCCGAACTGCTGGTTGGCCAGGACTTTGACCTGTTGACCAAGCATGTTGAATACTGTCACCTTCACATCGCTCCTGCGCGGCAGGTAGAAGCGGATGGTGGTGGTCGGGTTGAACGGGTTGGGGTAGTTCTGCGACAGCCGGTAGTCCTCCGGCTTGCCCACGCCACCGGGGCCTTCAGGGACGTCAGTCGCAATGTCTGTTAGGTCATCAATCGCCTTCCTCAGCGCCGCGATGGCTGAGGTTCGTTCCATCGCTGAAAGCGGAAGGTCGAAAAACACAAATCCGGCGCTGTCGTTGTTGTGTCGCCAACCAACCGTCTGTCCCTCGTTTGCCGGATCATCGCGCCTTGAATCATAGGTGTAGATGATCTCGTAACCATCCTCCAGATCGACGAAGCTTGCACCCGGAATGGCAGACACATCGAGGATAGGCAGGACGTCATCCGAACTGTGAGCCACCGTCAGCAGCGAATCCCACACAAGCTGCGGATATCCCGGAATCTGCGACTCAGCACCGATCAGATCGCTGATGGATGTCTTCGCGTCAAGGTTCACCGTATCTGGTGTCAAGAACCGTTGCAGGATGCCAAACGCAGAGTAATACGGATACTTGGGGCTTGACGGGTTGTTGTAGATCTCTTTGCGTTGGGTTGGTTGCAGCACTCCCCAGCGACCGAAGATAACAACCCGGCCGCCGATCGAGTGGTAGTAGGCCATCTGCTCCAGAATTGGTACTGCCGTGGGTACTAACTCGTCGAATCGAGCCGCCTCGACCCCCACCACCACTACCTGATAATCCAGGAGATCCCACAGCTTCAAGGTGTCGGGCGGGGTCATCATCAGGACATTGGTGTCAGCGCGGAAATCGTAGTCATATGGTGCCATGGCTTCATGAAGGAAAGCCGCCGTAATGCTGTCATCAACAAGACCCAGGTTTGCGGATCCGGCCGTACGGTTGATCGCCAGAATGCGCCCATCCTCCAGTGTTGCCGCCCGGCTGATCACAGGCACCATGCCTGACGTATCCGAGGAATTACCATCGACATCAACGGCTGCCACCAGGTACTCGTGGAATTCTGTTCCCAACGAGGGGTCATTATCCACAATGCTGGTATCAACGATCTGGAACGACAATAGACCTCCATCGCGATACACGGCGAAACGGTCGAAGTCCAGCGGCAACTCGCCAAAACTCCAGGTGAGCCGAATACCGCCATCGACCGGCATGGCCGTGAGCTGATCGGGTGGCGGCGGAGTGCTGTTGGGAGTTGCAGTACGAGTCTCGACCGCAAATGAGGTATTCCCAGCAGCGTCACGGGCACCAACATAGAACGTGTACTCCGCACCCTCGGTGAGCCCCTCGACCAGGTAATGCGTCGTCGTCGGAGCCACAACCACCGAGTCGAAACTGACAAGGTCAGGATCATCGCTGTAGTAGACGACATAGTCAGCAATTGCCGCTTCATTGAGCTCCTCCCATTCGACCCGGATCGATTGACCGTCCCCGGCATCGCGCAGCGACACGATACTCACCGGTGGTGGTGCCTGGCTGACAGTGTAGCCGGTCGCCAGTGTCGCTTTGACCATGCGCGTCATGTAGTCGAAATTCATATACGTTGTGCTGTCACGGAACGAGTGGTAGACATTCGAAAAGACCCGCTCGTGGACGAATACAGCGTCATAGCCGTTCTGCACGAAGGGGAAATGATCAGAGCTTCCGCTGCCGCCTGCGAGCAGGCCATCGATACCGGTCCAGGTATTGGCCAGATCGTCCCACAATATGGCATAGGCCTGCAATGACCCGTGGAAGAGATCGGCCTCGGCATCGTTCTCATAGTGTGCGATCATATCCATGTTGAGCATGACAACAATATCATCGCCACGCAGACGAGCGGCTTCGGCATAGTGCTTCGCTCCCCAGAGCCCGGATTCCTCGCTGTCAAAGGCAATGAATACGAAGGTCATAGCCGTCTCAGTCTCTGCCACAATTCTCGCTATCTCCATGGTGCCGGCGGTGCCGGAGCCGTTGTCATCCGCCCCCGGGCTTCCCGGGACCGCATCGAAGTGTCCGCCAACCACGACAAATTTCTCGGGGAATAACGTGCCTGGCTTGACCGCTACAACATTGTACCCCGGCAGCGAGGGACCTCCCAGTTGGTAGGCAGTGAACTCATCGAGGTAAACCGAATCGAATCCGAATGAGACGAACGCGTCGAAGATGAAATCCCGGGCGTTGTGATTAGCGTCGGTTCCAGCCAATCGTGGGCCAAAAGACTGAAGCATTTCGACATAGGATACCAGCGAATCCTGCGAGACCTTGGCGATCACCGTATCGATTCCGGCAGTCATGCCGGCGGTCGAGAGCACGTGCAGCGGCTCCTTATGCACAATCACGGCCGGGGGCCAGGCATTCAGGGGCACCAGGCCGGTCGACTGCGTCGCCAGCGCCGACTGTACATCATCAATCCGGTAGATGACGATAGCATCCTCGCTAAATACCGTACGCGTCCTGCGCAACTGCTCGTCAGGGCGGATACGCGTGTCAAGAACCAGATCGCCCCGACTCACACCGGTCGCCAGCCATTCTACTGCAAGGCCGGCCTCTTCCAGATCATCAACCACCACCTCGTCGGTCAGGACAAGATACCCGCCTGAGACCGCCAAGAGCGGATCTGATGGGGAGTCAGCCAGAACCTC
>CAZXRO010000066.1:0-3644 GCA_964642435.1 uncultured Ignavibacteriales bacterium | reverse complement strand
GAACCTCTGCTTGCTCCTGGCTGGCCACACCAATCCGGAAAAGTTCAGCAGATTGCACTGTCGATGCCAACATCGCCAGCGAAACTGCTGCCAATAACATGAGTCGTGTTCTCGCCATCGTCTTCCTGTCCTGGTGAAAGGTTGGTCTCAGTTGCTAATATAACATAGAGCTGCCTACTATCCCCGAAGAAACTCCGGATTGCAGCGTCGTGCCGTCATCAATTCCCTGTTCTAATACGATTTAACAACATTCCATGTTTACAGTTCACCCTCGGATTATTTTGTTGAGAATGTGCCAGACGGACCGTACTTTGGCGACGTTCACGCGATCCCAACCGAACGAGGGAGGTAGCTATGAAAACAGGATTTATCGGGCTGGGCAATCTGGGCAAGGCGATGGCCCACCGTCTCTCAGACGAGGGGATCGATCTGCTTGTCTGGAATCGTACGAGCAAGAAGGCCTCCAGTCTCGGAGTCGATATCGCCCGGACTCCGGCCGAGGTCATCTCCGAGTGCCCGGTCACCTTTCTGAATCTGTTCGACAGTAACGCCGTTCACGAAGTCCTCGCCGCCGAGGATGGCCTGTTGGCCGGCAAGTGCAAAGACCATGTTATCGTCGATACCACCACCAATCACCACCAGGCGGTGATGGGTTTCTATGACATGTGCGCCGATCGCCAGGCCCTGTATGTCGAGGCGCCGGTTGTGGGCAGCGTCGTACCTGCCAGTAAGGGGGAGTTGACCATACTCGTTTCCGGCGATACCGGAGCCTATGGGCGAGCTAAGTTGCTACTGGAACGCCTTGGGAAGAGAATCTTCTTCTTCCCGGAGTATGGAGCGGCGACGCGCATGAAGTTGATCAACAACCTGGTACTCGGTACCTTGATGGCCAGTCTGGCCGAGGCGGTAGCGCTGGGCGAGGCCGCCGGTCTGCAGAAGGAGCAGGTGCTCGAGGTCCTCAGTGTCGGAGCCGGGAACTCGGCAGTGCTCAACGGTAAGCGACAGAAGCTGCTCGATGAGGATTTCTCGGCACAGTTCGCCAATCGCGCCATTCTCAAAGACTTGCACCTGGTGCAGGATCTGGCCTACAGCCTAAACCGTCCGGTTATGACCGCGAGTGTGATTAAGGAGCTATACAACCAGATGATAGCCAGGGGAGAGGCTGATCTGGATTTCTCGGCAATATACAACTTGTTCAAACCCGCTAAGTGAGGTCTTCCCGCGGGGGATTGATAGTCGAAAGGGGACAATCAGATGAAGGCCGAAGTCATCCGCTTCAAGCGGTCTAATGAAAGTATGACCGCGGAGCGCTGCTTTATCAACGAACTTGCCAACGATGGGGATGGCGGGGTTTCGATCGCGCAGGCCCGGGTTGAACCGGGAATCACGACTGCCTGGCACCAGCTCGATGGCGTCGATGAACAGTATGTCATTCTCAGCGGAGAGGGGCGTATAGAACTCGGCAATCTCAAGCCCAAGTCCGTGAAGCCGGGCGATCTGGCCAGGATTCCGGCCGGCACCCGCCAGCGAATCACCAATACCGGTCTGCATGATCTCGTCTTTCTGTGTATCTGTCAGCCGGGATTCACTGAGACGTGTTACCGCTCTCTGGAGTAGGCTCTCCGCAGCCGCAAACTGAAAGGGCGGGCCCCGATAGGCCCGCCCTTCTATCACGCAGGTGAAAGCGTTGCGATTTGCTTATCGCAACAACAGCATTTTTCGCGTACCAACGTACTCATCGGTGATCAGCCGATAGAAATACACCCCCGAGGCGACATCCCGACCGGCCTCGTCTTTGCCATACCAGGTTGTCTCATAGTTCCCGGTCGACAGGCTCTTGTCAACCAGCGTCCGCACACTCTGTCCAAGCAGGTTGTAGATTTCAAGCTGCACGTAGCTGGCTCGCTTGAGCGAGAAGCCGATACTCGTGCTCGGGTTAAACGGGTTAGGATAGTTCTGGTCAAGCCGGTACGTTTCGGGCAACGGTCCATCGACTTCCTCCACCGAGAGTATCAACGTCGGTGCGAAGCGCGCCCGGATGCCCAGGTCGACACTTAATGATGAACTGGCGTCAAACCATGTCCCGCTGCCGCCGGAGGCGCTCATGTACGTCTTTCCGGCTACGCTCGGCCCGGCGTCATCGGCGCACAAGGGATAGACGGCGGTCACATTAGTGAACTTGATCACCACATAGACATCATCACCGGCGCTGATCAGTGGCGGATCGTCAAGGTGCACCGTATGATATCCCGCGTAGCTGAAACTCTGATCAAGTTTGGACTCCAGCAGATTCGATACGGTGGTGCCGTTGAAATCGTCGTAGATATACACATCGACATCACTGGTGACATCATTGGTCCAGAACTCGACCTTGTTCAGGTACCGGTCATTGGTGGGTGCAAACTTCGCCAAACCCCAGGCAGTGGTTGAACCAGCCCAGCCCACATTGACACCCCATCCGCCCTCGTCGAAATACAACAGTTCCTCGTTGCTGTTGTAAGTCTGCCACGATGAGATCGAGGAGGTCCAACTGCCAATTTTGGCTGAACCGTAGGATAGTGTGAAGTAACCGGCCTCGGCACCATAACCGCAGGTACCGCCCCAAGCGGTGCCCCAGCTGTTTTTGACAATCCACGCTCCCGTTCCGCCGGCGTGCACCAGATCATCGTCCCAGCCGACAATCAGCACCGCATGGTTGATGGCGTGTGCACCGGTATAATGCATGGTGTAGGAGCCGTCGTAGTTGTTGAATTCGGTGTTCCAGGCGGGGTCGCTGCCATCTCCGGCGTACAGCACTGTCCAGACCGGGCCGTTGTTGTAGATATACTCTTTGAGCGTCGCGGTCGAGGGTACCGTCTGGCCACTGATGAGATTCCAGCCGGTAAGCGTCTTCTGATAGGCGCAGCCCGAATTGCAGGCAACATCGGAGGCAACATAGGGGTCGCACGCTTCCAGCACCGTACCGTGTTTCGATAACAAATTCGCCATGTCGTGGTAGTTGCCGCCTGAGCACGAGCGGTCGAAGTAGTTGCATTCCTTCATGTGGTTTTCAGACAAGTCAACCGCCGCCTGTCCATCGATCAACATCCGTGCTTCAATGTCGCCGGCCGTGGCGAATGAGTAGCAGGCGCCGCATGAACCCTGATTCTTGACTGAGGAAACCTTGCCCTCGGCCCGCCAATCCCAACTGGCCGGGGTCTGCACCGCCTGGGCCTGGCCGGGTGCGCCCGCTGGTGGTTGGCCCAAATACGACAGATCCATCCTGGGCGGAATGGCTCCGCGACCGGGAGGCATATCGACCGGATTGTCGGGAACGAGTTGTGGGCCGATCCCCGGTGGCTCAGTTTGAGCCAGGATGGTGCTGCAAGACATGAGAACGGCAAGAGTACAGACAGCGATAACGATTCTGCGCATAGTGACCCCGTGGCGTGTGAGTTGTTGGCTCCAATAGTTGGCTGGTCAATCTTGATTTCGACCAGTTCGACCAAGGTCTTGACACAAGCTGTCACCGCCATCCTCCCGTATGGCCTTTGTGTTCCCCTTGTTTGCTCCAACTGTGCAGTTTTTGAACTGTCGTGTTTTCCAAAGGGGACGTATACTGGCAGCGACTGATGTCTTCACAGGCAAGTTATGGAGTGCCCGAT
>CAZXRO010000065.1:11414-11976 GCA_964642435.1 uncultured Ignavibacteriales bacterium | reverse complement strand
TCACCGACCGGCAGTACAGAGAAGTTCACCGAGAGGCGATAGCTCCTTCACGCCTCTGGGAGGATCTCCAGTGACCCGGACCGAAAGCCAGTCCGGAAGCTGTACCGTATTGACATGGATGAACGCATCCAGTATACTGCGAGCGGAGTCGAGCACAACCGCAGGGCTTCTTCTCCTTGGGGGCGAGTGTTACCCGGGGGCCTTACTGCGACAGAGCACACGGAGCAGAAAGTGTGGTCTCCTGATCCCTTCCCACAGTATGCGCTCGTCTTGGATGAACTTCAACGATTGCGACCTACCGCTTAGTTGGTTCGCAACTCGTGCGGTACTTCCACATTCTCCATCTCTATCACGAAGCCAGGGGTAAAGTACAGAAAAACCCTATCATCATTGATCGCCAGTGGTGTCCACTCCGGGAAGCCGGCGATACCAAAGTACCTGCCATCCAGGTGAAAGCGAACCGGCTTGTCGGCTGGCGTTTGCCGGCGCAAATGGACCGACGCCTCTGACTCGATCCCGAGCGTGAGAGTATCTTCGAGCAAGCGAACAGGAGCATGTTGGA
>CAZXRO010000065.1:9625-11404 GCA_964642435.1 uncultured Ignavibacteriales bacterium | reverse complement strand
GCCTGCGGGCGATGGAACCGGCATATTCCTGTTAGGGCTATTCAAGCTCGCCGACGTTGACGGTCACGAGGAAACAACCGACGTCTCGTGGTTTTTCGAACAAGCGAACAGGAGCATATTGGAGACGAAGCGCAAATCTCTCCCGATTCCGACGGAATCGGACATCAGAAAGATCGCTGACATCGCAAAGCGCTCGTCGTGATCAGCTCCTTGTTCACTGACGTAAAGAACGATTCCACGAGCGCTTTATCCCAGACTGAAGAGCCCCTCGTGCTCAGAGTCAAATCTACAACATGTGCAGGATTACGTCAATCACTCAGTCACATTTGCACTTTCTATCAGGTACCGAATGGCTCATAATAGCACTTGGGTGTTAGTCTTGAGAACAGGCAGGAGGGAGATAGATGGATTACGAAGCTACACGAGTGGCGGTTGACGCGATCACCAAGAGCTGCACAGGCAACGAAGTGCTGAGCGAGTTGCAGCACGACTTCCTCCGGGCTGCTGTGCGCTATGCCAACCTTCGGGCACAGTGGTATTTGGAAGACTTCGAGTCGCGACGAGAGATGGAGGATGAACGCACCAGAGCCCACAACGCTTTGATTGACTCATGCAACATCCTCTCTCGCAACATGGCCAACGAGGGGCTGGACATCTCCTGGCGCACCAAGCTCGGCGATGACCGGAAGACTATTGGTGATTTTGCCTGCTACATACACGCCTACCTGGGCTTGCTTGCAAGGTGACAAGCGAGCACAATCTATGCGGGATCTTTATGTGTATGTTGATGATGTTGTTGTACCTCACCGACCGCTGCGACGAAGTCGAAAACGAGCGTATCAAGAAGTTGTTGCGAGCAGCCCAAGCGGGGACTTAACTTACCCCATAACCTGTCCACTCTGTTTGAAGAAGTACACTCGGGTTTCTCTTCACTGGCGGACCGGCACCTGCCGCTTGCTATGACATCTATAGACACCAGTGAATAGCACGGCCACTGCCCGGTTGAAGGATCTGGCTGAGCAGCCCTTCCCTGTGACGTATTTGTGACGAATCCCCGTCCCGTTTCATCAAAACACATCAAGAATCGACAAGCTGCGTCCTTCTCATAATCCCCTATCACACAACCACTTATCCACCTAACTGACTATCACCCAACACCTTCCGCCAACCCCCCTTGGGGTTTCCGGGGTTCAAGTCCCTGCACCGCTATTTTTCTTTATCCCCAACTCAGTTGATCACACATTACATCCCGGATCAGGCCGACTCCCCCACCGGTACCGCACTCAGATCAGCCATACTGCGGACCAAGTCATTGGAAATCGAAACCAAAGCCAAAAGTCAAACTGTGGGTGTCATAGTGCGACAACTGCCAGGTAAGTGTGAGCTTGGAAGACAACGGTGGGATACGGCCGATACCGAATCCAATCTCGGAATACGGTCGCGACGCAGCTGACATCCCCCCATCGCCAGGGTATGGCACATGGTTGTGGAAATCTGTCCAGAACATTCCGCCATACACGATGACGGACAGCGGGATCCTCTCGATCAGCGGCAGTCCGCTCTTGCGGAAGAGCCACGACCCGAAGTTGTTCGAGGCGTACCATGCCGCGACTCGGCTGCCCGAGAAGTTTCGTGCGCCGACAGTCTTGTAAAACATGCCCTCTCCCAGCAAGTTGTAGGTGAAGTCAACCGTGAAGTACCGCTGGGGAGGAAGATCTCGGTCCGAGCCACCGACATACATTGTCATCGGCCGGGCAAAACCGGCCACTATGGGTCGCA
>CAZXRO010000065.1:7425-9615 GCA_964642435.1 uncultured Ignavibacteriales bacterium | reverse complement strand
CACCGACATACATCTCAAGTGTTGCCACACCGGGAAGCACAACCCGAGCGCTGTGTCTGACCTGGAGGTAGTAGCGCAGATAGTCGAAGTCGTTGTCAATCAGTTTCGGGGACGCTATTTCGACACCAATGGTCAGTTTCGTATACAGGGGGGATAAGATACCCATGGCGTCTCTTCCCTTGATCTTGTAGCGAGGGCGCGAGTCATAGCTGACTCTTGCCTGAAACGAGCGGTTGGTACCATCTCGAATGGCCGGATTCTCGCGATAGTCCTTGCCTCTTGCGAAGATGCTGTATTCGGTAGTATTGGTTTCTGATTTCTCACGAGTGTCTCTGTACATTACAGTCAGATCGGTCTTGTTTGTCACGCCGATCTTCACAAACGAAACCAGATCTTCTTCGTGATAGTAATCCAGGGGATCGGTCTTGTCGAAAAGGTTCCACAAGGTCGGATTGAATCCGTGGGGATTCAGAATGGTCGGCCGGCTGCGAATCTCATTATAGTAGCCGAAGCCAACCCATAGTCTGGGTCTGTCTGTAAGCCGGTAGGAAGCCCCCCCCGAAACTGCCATAACTCGCGCGAGAATGCGTAACCAACCTTGATCTCCGTTTGCATTCGTGGTGTCGGTCCGAACCAGTAATGTCCGTAGCCGAGATAGGCCCCCTCGACCCGATTGAAATGAAATATCCGGGGATCGATCGTCAACAGTGGCATCAGTACCTCTGTCATGACTCTCGTGAGCAGCGGCTTGGGAGCACCGGCTATCGAGTCGATACGCCGGTAAGCGTCGTGCTCTTCACCAGTAAGCAGAATGCTCTGCCCGATGTTCCATTGTGTCGAGTCGTAGTCATCGGCGTCCTCTGCGATTTCGAGAGCATAGGCGAAATCACCCTTCTCCAACTGAACATCAAACTCATAGTCTGCCAGCGCTGCCACGTAATCAGAGGTCAACCGCGCCTCAACCGGGAACGCGATATCCATGGTCGATGTCATATGGATCTCGTTGGGCATCCAGTACGTGTTCTCATACAGCAGAAAGCGTTGACTGTACCGGAAATCACTCTGCATCGGGACGTATATCGCCGGCCCAAAGCCCCCGTCGACCCCGACCACGGCGAAGCTCGAATCGGCAATGTCCACCGTACCCTGCACGAGCGGGTCAGTCGTGTTCTTCGGCTCGACTTCCAGTCTGAAGACCGTCTTGCCATCAATGAACACAGTGTCCAGCAGGTAGTAGTTGTAGTACTTGAGCGCATCCTCGGCTACCGGAGAGACAATCGAATACTGCCCGTATGCTATGCGGTTCATGTTGAAGTTGGGAATCGTTTCCACATTCAGAATAGCCAGTTCAGGCACATTCTTCGTTTGCCGACGGGCTTTGATGATCTCCTTGTACTTGTCAGGCTGTTGCCACAGACATTCGAGTTGTGATTCCATGATCAGGTCAATCTCGCTGGAGTCATTGGTGATCTGCTTGTGAAGAACCCCTTTGACATACGCCTGGCATCGATAGCTGCGGAGACTGGCCAGTATCTTCTGCTTACGCCGAATAGCCTCCACGATTATGGCCTGAGCGGGATCGTAGGCTCTCTCGTAGACCTTCATGCCGGGAAGCTCGATAACAGACCCCTTGAGCGCCACATCAAGGATGGTGATCGAATCTCCGATGGTGACCTGCTTCACCGCCGAGAAGTGGCCGACGTGGCTGAACCTCAGGGAGTAATCACCCGATCTCAACCGCAGGCGATACTGTCCCTGGTCGTTAGTCAGTACAGATGCCGCGGTGCCCTCCACGGAGACGGTGGCAAAAGGAACAGGGTCCCCGGTCTCATTGTTACTCACGGTGCCGGTGATGACACCGGCCATTGCCGACGCCACTGACAGCAGCAAGAATACTACAGCGACAGACACTGCAACAACTGGTCTGTGTTTCAACATCACCCAATTCCCTCGGTTGGCCCAACTTCCGCTGGTAATCCGCTTCATTGTGGCGGATGCAGGCTCGCCTCGACCCCTTTCCGTCGTGCTGCCACGGCCCCGGATGATACCTCCTGGTTAACCTGCTTCTTGCTCAGCATGAGATGATAGTCCATCCACAGAAGCCATTCTTCTGAGTTGTTGACAATTGCCTGCAAAATGTCTCATGGACGCCTTCTGGCTACAGTCTTCCACAGAGCTCCACGTTACGGG
>CAZXRO010000065.1:5509-7415 GCA_964642435.1 uncultured Ignavibacteriales bacterium | reverse complement strand
ACACAGTAACCAAAAGCATAGCGTGAGCCCTCTCGTCATTTGACGCCCCTTTCTCATTATGATAACCCAGTGCTGGAAGTCACTCCAGCTTGGCAAATGACAGAGAGATGACTCCTTCTCCGGTTGTGAGGAGTATATCGGGTCCCCTCCGTCCTAAACTGACTTCGCATATCTCTGTATCATGGGTGTCGTGTTCGCTACGACGGGATACTCTCTTCTCTTCGCAGGGCACAGGCAGTTGAATCTTGCCACTTCTCCCAACGAAGCGAAACGTCTTGATTCTATATTCGCCGGGCGCGGGAATCGAAATCCGGGCCGTACCTTTCGTTAGAGCAGTATACAGAGAGTCCGATGGAACTGCATCCAGACTAATGTCAAAATCTCCGTCACTGCTGGTGAAACTCGCAGAGTGATGCGCAACGCTCTGGGACACCGTGATCGGAGCATGCGCCGTGGTTGCTTTGAGAACATCGGTCTCGATCTCTCTGAGTGAAAGCTTGGCCAAAGAGCAGAAGCACACGAGTGTACCCGCATGGACCCCGCGGCAACTGAGAGGTGCGAGAACGGTTGACAGATGCACGGTCTGGAAGTGGCTGTCGCGTGGCACCCAAACAGTGAACGTGGCCTCTCCCGGAGGATCATTCACCAGCGCTTTCTCTACAAGCCTGACTGTTTGGTCAGTAGCCTTTGCCTCCACTGAGCAGTGTTCTCCCACCCTGTAAGTTGTCTGCATAGTGATCTTAACCTCAGCGGAGTCCCAACTTAGCACCTGAACCTCTCCCACAATACAGTCAATGTCCAGCGAGGTTACGTCGGTGAACCGCCATTCCTGCGTAGTCTTGCCCGGGGACTCAGCGTGTACCGGCATAACCACCAGCATGAGCAAAGATGATACCATCAGAAGCCGAGTAACACAGACCATGCAGCGATGCCATAACCTCCGGAGAGGAACGCATTCCCATGTGAACACCTTGCGAGAGACCGTAGTCGTACCCATAGGATACCCCTGTAACTGGAGTTGTTCGAACCAGCAGACACTGGTGTTGACCGAGGATGCTTTTAGAGTTGCCTGCCCTTTTCTGTGTCGGAATTAACCGCTCCTTGGGTCCAAAGTCCAGAGAAATATACCGCGAGCGTTTGAGTATCGACCGCCCTGAGGGTGTCTTTCCACCACCCGGAAAAACCCTCGCTCAACTCGCTCTTCGCAATCTGTCTTCCCCGATCTCCTCCCCAAGTCACCATGCCCAACCCATGCTGCATTGCGCCCATAGCACGATGATCCGCGCAGATCCGATTTACCCCACACTCTCCTAACGCCGATCTGTGGCAAGCTACAGGACAGAGCGTTTATTTTCGGTTTTGGCAGCGACCGTCTTGAAACCAGAGTTTAAGTCGCTATATTGAACGTAGTGGAACTTTAGCCCGACTATGGAAACACCCAGCCCCTGTGAAGTGATCAGGAGTATACCAATGCAGCGGCACCAGGACATACTCACCTGTGATGAGCTCCTCACCATCATCGATAGCATCTCCGATGGAGTCTTCGCCGTTGACAAGAATCTGCGGATTGTATTCCTCAACACCGCCGCGGAGAGAATCACCGGGTATACGGCCAAGGAGGCAATCGGGCAACCCTGCCGCGAGATTCTCCACGCCGACATCTGCGAAAGCAACTGCGCCCTCCGGGCAACAATGTCAAGCGGACAGGCGGTCGTCAACCGCCCCGTCTGCATGACCAACAGGCACGGAAAGCGCATTCCCATAAGCATCTCGACAGCGTTGCTGAAGGATGCTCAGGGGCATCTCGTAGGCGGCGTGGAAACTTTTCGGGATCTCGATCAGGTAGAACGATTGCAACGAGAATTCCGGGCGAATCACTCCTTCGAAAACATAGTCGGCCAGAGCG
>CAZXRO010000065.1:0-5499 GCA_964642435.1 uncultured Ignavibacteriales bacterium | reverse complement strand
ATGCAGGCCCTGTTCGATATACTGCCTACTATAGCCAACAGCGAATCTACAGTCTTGCTCGAGGGCGAAACCGGTACGGGTAAGGAACTAATAGCCCTTGCCCTGCATAGCCTGAGTCCCAGATGCAATGGCCCCTTTGTCAGTGTCAACTGCGGTGCCCTGCCTGACAGCCTCCTGGAATCGGAACTATTCGGCTACGTGGCGGGAGCCTTTACTGATGCCAAGACGTCCAAAAAAGGACGGTTCGAACTGGCCAGGCACGGTACAATCATGCTGGATGAGGTCGGCGATGTATCATCCGCTATGCAGATGAAACTGCTTCGAGTCCTCCAGGAGAAGTGTTTCGAACCTCTCGGTGCAACCCAATCCCGCCGAGCGGACGTCAGGGTCATTGCTGCAACCAACAAGAACCTCGATCAACTCGTCGAGGACGGGAGTTTTCGCAAAGATCTGTACTATCGAATCAACGTCGTAAGGGTCATGACACCACCGCTGCGCGAGCGACGCGAAGACATCCCGCTACTGGTACAGCACTTCATTGACCGGTTCAACCGTCTGAGAAGAAAAGACATCTCCGGGCTGACTCCTCCGGCGCTGAGACTCCTGCTGAATCACGACTATCCGGGCAACGTGCGCGAACTGGAGAATATTATCGAACACGCCTTCGTGCTCAGTCCGGGTGGTGTCATTAAACCCGAGCATCTGCCCGACTACCTCCAGCATTCACTCCCTGTACCGATTGTTGAGATTACCGGGACAATGAAGGAGCTGGAGTCACTCTTTATCCTGGGATCGCTCCGTAGAAATAACTGGCGCCGCGACAGGACTGCCAGCGAACTCGGCATTCACACTTCGACGCTCTATCGGAAAATCAAGAAGCTCGGCCTGAAAGTCCCAAACGCAGAAGACTGACTAAACTGCCACAAGGTGCAATGCAGATACGCATGATCACACCACCGTGCAGCATGCGCTTCCGCATCATTATACTCCTCCCACCAACGACGTACGCAGACCAACCGTCCTCTTTAAGCAACCACCCGTCAACGACTTACAGCCCATCCGCAACGATCCCGCTGTGTCTGGCGCGTGGTTTGCTCCCTATTAATAGCAGGGATAACATCAATCGAAGGAGGTATCGATGATGGAAAACCCAAATGATCAAAAACCTACCGTCGGTCACGGTGTGCTTCACCCGGGAGCCAGATCGATGCAGGTCTTCAAGGACGAGGATGGCTGCCTCTGGCTCTGTGACAAGGGAATCGATCCCGCACGGGGCTTCGAACAGCAGGGCTGCTGGCGTTGCAGAGACCTGGCGTTTACGCGCAATGACTAAGCGCAGCCCACAGCTACAACGGCGGACAGTGTGTGGGCACGAGGTCTCGGATGTGATCAGGCAGCCGCCTCGCATTACCGGAGGCGGCTGCCAAACCATCTGACGATGCTGGCTGATAAGGAATCAACCACGCCCCGCAAGGTCAGGTGACGAAAGGAGCGCAAAAAGTGACTACCAAAACACCGAGCCAGCGCAAAGAGGCACAGGACGAGGCGATTGCCGCCACCCTCAAGAACATCAAACACAGGATCATCGTGCTGAGCGGCAAAGGGGGAGTCGGCAAGACCACTGTCAGCGTCAACCTGGCCTCGGTGCTGCAGAGCCGTGGCTATGAAACCGGCCTGCTCGATGCCGATGTTACCGGTCCCAATGTTCCGAAAATGATGGGAGTATCCGGAAGTCTGCATATTCACGACGGGAAGATTCAGCCAATCATGTCGAATCAGGTGCGAGTCGTCTCTGTGGCGAATATGGTCGAGGAAGGCCAACCGGTTCTCTGGAGGGGACCGATGCGATCGAAGCTCCTCCACCAGGTTCTGGCCGACGTTGCATGGGGACAGCTCGATTTCCTGGTGGCGGATCTGCCACCAGGCACAGGGGAC
This sequence comes from uncultured Ignavibacteriales bacterium, assembly GCA_964642435.1. Lineage (GTDB taxonomy): Bacteria > Zixibacteria > MSB-5A5 > GN15 > FEB-12 > WJKG01. The sequence continues at coordinate 3,564 of CAZXRO010000065.1, read as the reverse complement.
GAGGTCATAACCCTGTCGCAAAAGATGGACCCCGCGCTGGCCGTGATCGTGACCACTCCACAAGATGTGTCACTCATCGACTCGGCTCGCGCTATCAATATGGCCAGGAAAATGAACGTACCGCGAATTGCGCTCATCGAAAATATGTCCGGTTTGCTCTGCCCGGTCTGTGGCGCGCGCATCGATGTATTCGGCAAAGGTGGCGGCAAAGAGCAGGCTCGGCAACAGAATGTCACCTTCCTGGGAGAACTGCCGCTGGATGTGAAAGTGAGAATAGGTGCAGACCATGGCCAGCCGATCGCACGCAGTTGCCGTGACGCCGATGTCACACTCGCAATGAACAAAATGGTCTCCAGCATTGAGCAGATGCTGAGAACAACCGTGTCGTGATGCGCACCCGGACAATTTGGGAAGGCTACACATGAGCAACTCAAGAAGAGATTTCCTGAAGCTCGTCGCCGCTGGTTCGGCCTCGGCAATGGCCACGCCGGTACTCGCTGAAGACCGTCGTACGCCAATCGACAATACGGAGGCTTTCGCGGTCCTCGTGGATACCACCCTCTGCCTGGGGTGCCGCAAGTGTGAGTGGGCCTGCAACCAGGCAAACCACCTCTCCGATACTCCTGGGGACGCGTTCGAAGACGAGTCCGTCTTTCACAAACATCGCCGCCCCCGCCCTGATGCCTTTACCGTAGTCAACAGCTTCGACGTTCCCGATGAACCCGGGCGCCGCTACACAATGAAGGTACAGTGCATGCACTGCAATGACCCGGCGTGCGTCTCCGCCTGTATCGTAGGCGCCTTGAGAAAGGACCCGCGTGGCCCGGTGACCTATGATCCTTCTATGTGCATTGGCTGCCGATACTGCCTCATAGCATGCCCGTTTCAGGTACCAGCGTACGAGTTCGAGGATCCAGTCAGACCCCGAGTCCGAAAGTGTGACTTCTGCTTTGACAGGATTGTCAATCAAGGAGACGTACCCGCGTGCGTAGCCGTTTGCCCCAGCGAGGCCCTGCGTTTCGGTAAGCGCGAGCAGCTCATCGAGGCTGCCTACACTCGAATGGCCGATGCCCCTGACCGGTATTTCCATCATCTCTACGGCGAGCATGAAATCGGCGGCACAAGCTGGATGTATCTGGCACCCTCAGACTTCTCATACACAGAGCTTCCCGATCTGGACACGCAGCCAATCCCTCAGCTGACAGAGTCCATTCAACATGGGCTGTTTAAGTCATTTATCCCGCCTCTGCTGCTCTACGGGTTACTGGGGTTAATCATGCACTCGTTGCGGAACGAAGACTCGCCACAGGATGCAGGCCATGAACAACACTGAACACCATGAAGCCACGCGCGCGAAGTACTTCACGCCCGGCACTATTGTACTCGCGGTCCTCGCCGTGGTCGGCGTGGTCGCGTATGTCTACCGGTTGCTGTTCGGACTCGGTGCCGCGACCAATCTCGATAATCAGTATGCCTGGGGCCTCTGGATCGCTGTCGATGTCGCCTCGGGAGTCGCCCTGGCTGCAGGTGGCTTCACCACCGCAGCCCTGGCCGACATCTTCCACAAAGAAGAATACCACGTATTCGTGAGACCTGCGCTGTTGACGGCTATGCTCGGCTATACCTTCGTCGTCGTCGGTCTGCTCGCGGATCTCGGACGATACTACAACGTCTGGCACCCAATGCTCCCCAGCATGTGGCAGGGCGACTCCGCCCTGTTCGAGGTCGGCATGTGCGTCATGATCTATCTCACCGTGCTATACATTGAGTTCCTGCCTATCGTCGTCGAACGCTTCAAGGGTAGAGTGAATCTCCCCGGAGTGCTCTCCCACTTCAACGGCATCATAGAATCCTGGCTGACAGTGGCCGAAAGATATCTCGGACGTTTCATCTCACTGTTCATTGTAGCGGGAGTCGTCCTGTCCTGTCTGCACCAGTCCTCACTGGGAACATTGATGGTTATCGCTCCAACCAAGTTGCACCCGCTTTGGTACAGCAATGTTCTCCCGGTCCTGTTTCTGCTGTCCGCCATCGCGGTCGGGTTCCCGATGGTGATTTTCGAATCAATACTGACGAGTCGATCACTCAAATGCAAACCGGAAATTGGCCCGCTATCGTCCATCGCCGTCTATGTGCCCGTCCTCTTGGGAGTCTATCTCGCCGTCAAGATAGTGGATCTGACAATCCGCGATGCCGTACCCTATCTGTTCGAGGGATCCCCGGCCTCCATTTCCTATTGGATCGAAATTCTTGCCGGCGTGGTGGCGCCCATAATCCTGCTGTCGCACGCTCGAATCCGTCGTTCCGTCTCCGGCCTGCTGGTTGCAGCATCATTGGTCGTCGGGGGAGTCGTACTCAATCGTATCAACGTCTTCCTGGTGGCGTACCAGCCGCTGTATGCACAGAAGTCGTATTTCCCCTCATTCATCGAGATAACCGTCACCGTCGGCCTCGCGAGTGCGCTGGTACTGATTTTTCGATGGATCGTGATGACCTTCCCTGTACTGACAACCGAAGAATGTCTCGAGCGTCTGGGACGGCCGCCCGGTCGGCAGACACCAAAAGAACCAGTGGGAGTGTCATCATGAAGACAATCCGATCATCGCGGTTATCCTTCGCCATGCGAACAGCACTCGTCGGCCTGGCAACACTGCTCATGGCCGTGATGTCCGGGGCGAGGCAAAGTGGCGACGACGACGAGTCCCTGCATTGTGAGCGCTGTCACACATGCGATGTCCCCACTGCTCATCAGCCCTGTCTGGTGTCCTGCCCACGCATCCAGATGGTCAATCAAACAACGAGTCACGACCTGGCCGAAGCACCTGATACCATTGTTCTGGATATTCTGGCCGACCTCTATCAACCCGTATATTTCGCTCACGAATTACACGCCACAATGGCCGAGATGGGCGATAGTTGCGCCATATGTCATCACTACAGCCCTCCCGGACATATCCCCCCCTGCAGGGAATGCCACGATCCCGAATCACAATCCGGTGATCTGGCCAAACCGAATCTCAAGGGGGCGTACCACCCCTTTATGGTTAATGAGCCCTTGGCAGGCAAACGATATACGAAAGTTACCAAGCACAAAACCAAAAAAGATTGGGCTTTGTTAATTCGATATATTTCTGATAAACTATATCCAAAAGCAGAGACTATAACGCTTGTAATGGACAATTTTGGTACACACAGTGCTTCTGCACTTTACGAAAGATTTCCGCCGGAAGAGGCTAAAAGAATATGGGATCGGTTTGAATTTGTTTTTACACCCAAACATGGAAGTTGGCTGAATATGGCAGAAATAGAACTTAATGTTTTAATCACACAATGTTTAAACAGAAGAATTGATAAGATAACAACGATCAAATCTGAAATAAAGGCTTGGCGAAACCATAGAAATAATAAGAATGCCATAATAAAATGGCAGTTCACAACTAAAGATGCCAGAGTGAAATTACATCGTCTTTATCCGTCAATTCAGGCTTGACATGACACTAGTATATAAATTAACAGGTCTCCCATAAACGAAAACAGAGTATCCCATATTTTTGTTAAAAGGGA
>CAZXRO010000064.1:10531-11988 GCA_964642435.1 uncultured Ignavibacteriales bacterium | reverse complement strand
GTCGCCCCCAGCACCGTGGATCTTGATGATGTTCTCGTGCTGAAGCGAACTGAGAAGGGTGGCCTCCTTGCGGCCCGCCTCGCCCTTGCGGTGCTTCTTGATCACAAACAGGCGTTTGTTGACGCGATTCTCGACAAGGATCGTGGAACCAAAGTCTGTCTCCTTGATCGTATCAAGATATCGGCACTTGCCCATGAAGCTGTCGGCGCTCTCCAAATCCAGTTCGTCCGTCGCCGAGCGATTGCGCGATCCCCCGATTACCTCCAGAAGCGCATTCTTCAACTCTACTGCTGATTGATAGCGGTCCTTCGGCTCCTGGGCCAGACAGCGATGCACGATTTCGTCGAACTTGATGTTCACACTCGGATCGATCTCCGATGGCGGCTTGAAATGCCCCAGGGGTTTCTTGCCTACCAGCATTTCATAGATAACGACACCCAGCGCGTAGATATCCGTTGTCCGGTCGACATTGGTGGAACTGAGTTTCTGCTCCGGAGACATGTACGACAGGGTACCCATCACAATGTCGGAGGCAGTCATTTCCCCGTCGGGCGTGCCCACAATCTGCGCGATACCAAAATCTGCCACCAGGGCATTCCCCTGGCGATCGATTAGGATGTTGGTCGGTTTGATGTCACGGTGAATGACACCGTTCTTATGGGCGTAATCAAGCGCCTTGCACACCTGGACCAGCATATCCAGTTTGGTGTTCAAAGGGATTTTGTCGGACTCAATGACCTCGCGAAGTGAGGTACCGTTGACATACTCCATGACGAAGTAGTATCGCCCGGCTGTTTTTCCTTTGTCGATGATATGGACTATATTGGGATGATTGAGCTTGGCGATTACCATCGATTCCCGGTCAAAACGGCGCACGATGTCCGGATCGTCAGTCAGCCGCTTGGAGAGAATCTTGACGGCCACGTCCCTGCCCAGGGATTCCTGTCGAGCGCGATAGATCTCGGCAATACCGCCCTGGCCGATCTTGCCGGTGACGACATAGTCCCCGATCCTAACCGTCTTCTTCCGAGGCTTCTGTGCGGCCGATCCGTCATGTGCCGGAGTCTGCTGTTTGACTGCGTCGGTCATTAGTCCCTTTCAGCAAAAAAAGGCAGGGACAGCCGCTTCTTGCGGCTATCCCTGATATCATCGGCATATTGAGCGAATCGGTTTATACTGATTCGATCCTATTTTAGGAGCACCATCTTCCGTGTCTCGGTCCCCTCCGGGTGAGTCAAACGATAAAAGTACACTCCCGATGGCAGCGCTGAGGCATCGAAGTCAACCCGATGTATTCCTCGCTCAAGCGTTCTGTCTATGAGCGTCTCGACCGGCTGCCCGAGTATGTTGAATACGGCCAGGTTGACCTGAGCATGTCGTTCGAGCGAAAACTCAATGGTAGTCGTCGGATTGAACGGGTTGGGATAGTTCTGCTCCAGCGCATATCCCTTCGGGAC
>CAZXRO010000064.1:0-10431 GCA_964642435.1 uncultured Ignavibacteriales bacterium | reverse complement strand
CGTTGATGGTCTGCATGGTATCGCCGTACTGCGGGATGGGCGCTGCCACCAGAATCTTGAGAGAATCGCCGGTGTTGTTCACATTATAACCCGTGGTAAAATCACCAGGGACAATGGAACTGGCGAATGAGACGTCCACTATCTCAAGCCAAGTTCCATCGAAATGCAACGGGAAGTGCATGGCCGATATGCCGCTGTCGTTGCTGCTCAACATCAACTCGACAGCCACCGTGTCGCCGGGCTCTCCGGTGACGTCGTTCAGCGTAACCTGGCCGCTGTAGGCAGAACCCGATGAAACCGCCATCAGCACGAGCAGGATGCCAGCCAAACCGGCAACTGTCCAACGCCGAAATGCTCTTTGATATCTTCTCATATCTTTCATTGTAGTAGTCCTCCGTGGGACCTCGATGCAAAAGTTATACCGGGCCAGGTGGGAACAGGCCACTGTTCAGACATTATACAGCCGCCGCTATCAATATACCAACCCACTGCCTGGTGGCCAGTTGAAAAGCCGCCGACACGAGTCTGCCGGCTGTGCCGCCTATGTCACCAGGCCGCCCGCCAACGATCGGTGTGTCCTTTTGCGAAGCACACTGAACCGGATTGCAGATTCAGTCTGTGCCGAGAGTACAAGTAGTACTAATCCCAGTCGGTTTTGACATTCACAAACAGCGTCTTGTTGTTGCGCCAGACGAAGAAAATAACCTCGGAAGGTTTCTCTTGCTGAACCTGCTCGAGTGCCTGTTGAGCCTCCTCGAGCGTGGCTACACCAGTCGAGCCGATTCGCTGGATAACATCGCCGAAGCGCAGCCCCCCGATATCTGCCAGTCCACCTTGCTTGATTTCCGAGACAACGACACCTGAAAGGGACTCGGGATCTTTATTGAATCGCATATAGTCGCCGAAAACAAGGTCGCGAATACTGAATTCAAGATCCTCCATCTCGTATTCCGGGGCTTCAGTGGCGGCCAATGGCGCCTTGCCGAGCGTGGTCAGTATCTGGCGAGTGTCAAGCTTGTCACCATCGCGCCGCAGCACGGTGAACTCGACCGAGGCACCGGCGCCCATTTCGGCAATCTGCCGCTGGAACATCGACAGGTTCTCATCGCGATCAACTCGCACCGGCTGGCCATTGATGGCAATAATGATATCACCAATCTCCAGGCCGGCCTCCTCCGCGGGTGAGTCGCCCACGACCTCATTGACGATTATCCCACCCGGTACATCCAGGTCCCAGAACTCGGCCATATCCGGAGTCAGTGCCTGCAACGTGATGCCGAGCCAACCACGATCGGTTTCGCCTACCTTGGGAGGATCGGCGATGATCTTCTCCAGTCGTTCCGCCGAAATCACACCGAGCAGTGGCATGGCAAATGATCCAAATGACTCCACCATCCCACCATCACCTCCCGAACCGGGATCGAAAAGCCCGCCCAGCACTCCGACAGCGTCGAGATTCTCATCAAACAGCACCGAGGTCAACTGCAGTGAGTTGAATCCCACCGTCAGTGCGAATGGCTCCGGCTGATTCACGAGTGCGGAAATCATACCGACATCGGCCGCCAGCGGCGGTTCGATATACTCCGGAAGCAGCATATACAAGGCGACCCAGTCACCCACCTTGAATTCGGCGTTCTTCACAAAGGAAATCGCCTTGAGCTTGTCATCGCCCAGATCAGTGATCCGGACAAACCCCAGCCGGGTGTACCGGTCAACACCCAAATATTCGGCCGTGTAGGTCGTGCCCTCAAGTGTCGTCACCTCAATGCGTGTCGGAGTCGTCTTCATGGTAAACCCGGACAGGGTGGCTATCGAACTCTCATTCTCCAGCGCTGATCCATTGAAGATCACCAGTCCATCCTCGGAGACGACCGTTCCCAGATAGCGGTCCTGCTGCTCAGTCGAATGAATACCGAAAGAGACCTCGAACTTGATGTCGATTACGACCGATACCTCACGCACTCTGTCGTTGAGCCTGTCAAAATCGAAATCCTGCGCCTGTGAGATTCCTACAAGGGGCAACAGCAGCCCGAATGCCAGCGTGCCAAGCCAGGATGAGCGAGAGATGATGCGCGTAATCCTATTCATTGTCGTCTCCTGATTCCTGATCGATCTTCAGCAGTACATATCGAGTGGATCCCCCGCGAGAAACAGTCAAGAGTACACGTTCGGTCGTATCGGCCACCATCGATTCATACAACGTCCGGAATTGCGTCAGGTCATGGATGGTCTCTGCGTTGATGGTCTTGATAACATCGGATCGTATCAACCCACCCTCGTCGGCCGGCCCGGCACCCTTGACGCCCACCACGAATACGCCGGTGGAGTCCTCAAGTTGGTTGTCCACCTGCATCTGGCGAGTGATCGCCTTGACCGTGAAACCCCATTCCGCGGCCTCGTAATCCTCCCCCTGCAGTTCACCCAGCTCTCGAGTCGTTAACTCGAACTCATACGTTTCTTCATTGCGAAGCACCTTCAGCCGCACGTTGCTGCCCGGTTCCATTTCGGCGATCCGGCTGTAGAAGCCGGGCAATTCCTCGACAAATCGGGCCGAAACCGGCTCGCCATTCATCTCAAGGATGATATCTCCGCCGCGAAGAAACGCCTGCTCCGCCGGTGACCCCGGATCTATCGAGGATACCAGCACCCCCGTGTTGGGCGCCGTGCCAAAGTAATCCTCGAGCTCCTGCATTGCCTGACAGTGCAGTCCCAGGTAGCTGCGGGTGACTTCGCCATGCTTGAGGATCTTGCGACTTACCTCCTTGGCGACATTCACCGGGATGGCAAAACCCAGATTATTCGCAAAGAAAGTTGCGCGTGAGTTGATCCCGATCACCTCACCGTTCATATCCACCAGCGGTCCACCCGAGTTGCCCGGGTTAATGGCGGCATCGGTCTGGATCCACAGGTTGTATCGCCCCGTCGGCTCTCCGGTTGGCAACCGGACATCGGCAGAAAAATAACGGTCCGGGGTCGATACCACGCCGGCGGAAACGGTTCTGGACAACGATAACGGTGAGCCCATCGCCAGCACATACTGGCCGGAATGCAGGCTGTCCGAATCGCCGAAACTCGCCGCGTGGATCTCTCCACTATAGTCCGTCAGATCGAGCTTAATGACAGCCAGGTCGGTCATGGGGTCGCCGCCGACATACTCGGCCGGTACCTGCTCTTTGTCATTGAGCGTGCAGATGATTCGCACCGCCTTGCCCGCGACGTGATAATTGGTGATCACGTATCCCTCGGGATGGAAAATGACACCGGAGCCTACTACGGCCTGCTTCTCCAGCTCGCCCGTGAAGTAATTCTTGATCACCGGCTGGATATGCACCAGCGCCGGCAGCACGCGGTCGCGGGCCTCATAGATCGACTGCTGATCAACTGGCTGCGCCAGTGCAATATGCCCCATGCTGATCACCAGCAGTAGAGCCAAAGGTGCCAAAAGCCATCGACGCATATGTCCTCCTTATGTGCGCGTCACCTGATGCCCCTTATAACACAAGGACCACAAAGAAGTTCGAACCCACCCGACGAGCACCATAAAGGCGGGATTACCCGCATAGCTAAAGGGCAATCCCGCCTTGAATCAAACTAAAAACGTGTGATGATCGATCAACGAACCCGGATATCAATGGCGCCCATGCCGACCTCGATATCCAGTGACAGCCGATCCTCGGCTGAATCGTAATCCCGCGTCTCCCAGACACCTTCGCGTACTTCCTGGAAATGGTCCCGGTCGAAATCAACATCCGAAAACCACCCGGCATCATCGGCTTGGAGTCGGACTGCCAGATCCCTGGGAACCGTAATATCCGCCGTGCCCATGCCAACCTCGATCGAAACAAAACTCCGACCCTCGAAATCACCGGAGAAATCCAGGTCAAACGAGCCAACCCCGCCGAAGAAATGCAATTCATCGAATCGAGCATTGCCCAGCCGCATCATCTCCAGAGAGGAAGCACCGGCATCAATATTGATCTCATCCATTCTGATCTGATTCGGTGCCGAGAAATCAATCTCACAGGAAGCCGCGCCCACATCGAGCATCAACTCCGACAAGGCCAGCCCCCCGAGGTCCATGGTGATATCGGCCGCCCCCAGATCCATATTGAGATTCTGCGTGTAGCGCGTCGACAACGCGATATCCCACCGGTTCTCCTCGGTGTCTCTATCAACTTTGCTCCTGCGCTCCGATTCAAAATCCAGATAGCCACGCTCCCCGCGAACCTGATAGTCAGCATCATAGTCGTTGACCTCGGGGTCGTAGATAATCTCGACCTCGGCCACGTTGGCCATGTCTGCCGAACGGAAAGTCAGTTCGCCCACCGAAAAGTCCAGGTTCAGCATGACCTCACGGGCCCCTTGTGGCTCAAACGCCAGGCTGTCAGTTTCGACTCTCGCTGCCTGTGCCGGAAGGACCAGCGCCCCCAGCAGCAAACTCAGGCCGACCGTCAGGATGAAATAACGTTTCATTGCATACACTCCCGTTACATGTTACTGGTTGTTGGGTCGAGGCGGTGGTCCCGGTGGTCTCGGTGGCGGTGTCACCGGCGGTGACTCCGGGATCGGGGGAGGGGCGGGAGTCGGCGCATTTTCGTCGTCACCCTCGCCGGCCTGACGGTCGCGGAAGCTTACATACGGACGGTAACCAAACCGCGTCAGGACAGCAGCGCCCAGGCCCCAGGATCCAACATAGACAGCTAACAGGATATTCAATACAAGGAGGATTATGCCGGGTACTTGCCAGCCTTCCGAGGACGACCCCAGGAATAAGGCCGTCAGGATCCATGGCAGCATGTACGCCAGTGTCCCCAACAGTGATTGCAGAATCGGCCCCTTTTCGCCGCCGCAGAACCGACGGCAGAGCACAGCCCCTATACGGTTGCCGAAAGCGGACAGTCCCATCACACTGCCCAGAAGATAGGCCAACGGTACCAGTGGCAACGCTATCAACCCCACAATGGTGATGGCGACAACAACCAAAACCAGGGGAATAGACAGGTGGAAAGCGAAGCCAACCAAAAATGAGCGCCCGGGATAGCGGAGCATGCACTCCTCGAGACGCGCCATCGGACGAGGGGCCAGTGAGGCGATCAAGAACACGCAAAACAGAAATCCCAACGTCAGCGAAATGGCGACAATCAGTCCGTCAGGCGAGAAACCGGCCGTCAAATCGCGCATGTCGATCTGACCACCCTCCTTGACATCACCGAGCACAGTGCCACCTTGCTTGATCAACACCCGCGGTGCCTGTACATTGCCGTCGACCTGGCCCGTCTCCGTCACCAGGACGCGCGATGTCAGCGATTGCACGTTCCCTCGCACCCAGCCTTTGACCGTCACGCGGCCATAAGCGATAATGTCGCCATCGACATACTCGTCATATCCCACAACAACCCATCGCTCAAACGGCCGCACTTGACGTTCTTCGACAGCCCGTTCCTCAACCGGTATCGCCGCGTCGCCGCCTTCATAACCACGCTCTCGAATGCCATCAGGATCTTCCTCGGCGACATCAAACGGAACAAATGTCGCCTCAGAGAAGTCGTAGCGCCACTCCGTACCGGAAGTGTCCGTGCCGATAACATTCTCGGCTGTGAGTTGTATCCTGCTGAAAGTGGGAGAAGACTCGGCCCATGGAAATTCGTCGGGATCAATATCAACAGGCGTCGCGGTATCAGCCGTATCCGACGGCGTCTCCTGTCCCCAGGCACACGTCAAAGCCGGCAAACCGGTCATCAATAGTGCCAGTAAACCTGGAAGGAATATGTCGGCGACGATACGGGAGTGCTTCACACTACATCCCATGTAGTTTTGCGTTAGCCGCTCTTAGTGTTCGGCCACAGTCACCCTGCCCGTGGAGGTCGTGATATTGATCGATGGTCCCCCGATCCCAAATTCGCCGATAAGCCGACGCTTGGAGGCCGCCGTAACGGTGACCGGCAGGTCCATTTCAATGTCTCCGGCTTCGGTCTGGATGTTCAGCGTGCCCGAAGACGCTTCCGGGATAGTAAACGTAACCTTACCACTGCTGGTTTCGACAAAGTAGTCCCGGGGACTGTCCAACTCCGTTTGAACTGCTATGTTACCGGAACTGGTGGAAATGTCAAGAGCTCCCAGAAGCTGCTGTACCTGGACCCGCCCCGTCTGTGTACGTACCCGAATATCCCCCTCGATCCATTGTAAGTCCACCTCGCCGGCCGGCTGCACTACGGTCACCGGCCCAAAAAGAAACTCGCCACGGGTCCGGCCGGATTCCGAGTGAATAGTCACGTCGCCCTCAAGACTCGAAACAGCCACCTCGCCATGCATCACAGTGACATTGACCGAGGAAAGCGTAGGCAGCGAGATTTCGTAGTCAACTCCCCCGTATGCATCATCGCCCGCGCCGAAAAGCTTCTCCCAGAACGAGGGGGAGCGGTCATGCATGGTCAGGTAGTTGGTGCTGACCTCAAGGCCCCGCGACGTCTGTTCGGTTCGGATTTCGACATGATCAGCCACGCGTTGTGCCTCCTCCGGGTTGGGCGCATGAATCCGCTTGACCGCCGTTATGACGGCCCGTGTGTCCTGCGTGCCGGTAATAACCACTCGACCATGCGTCAGGGCAAGCTTGAAGTTGAGCGGTTCGCCAACCTCGAGGATCTTCTGATACTGGAAAGTGTATTCGTGAGCGGCCGGAATCTGGCTGCACAGAAACGCCAGGGCCAGCAGCGCTCCCGCCAACACGGGAAGTCTTCTCATGTCTGCCTCGCTTACTGATTTGCCGGGCCATCAGACGGCGCGCAGCTTCTTCTTCAGAAGCTCGCGGGCACGGAAAATGCGCGCTTTGACCGTGCCAACCGGTATATTCAGTAAATCGGCGATTTCTTCGTACGATTTATCGTCCTTGTGGCGATAGACGATAACTTCCCGGTATTTCGGCGGCAGAGCATCGATTGCATCCTCAATACTCACCCGCTGCTGCTTGCGAATCAGGTCCCGTTCAGGGTTGAAAGAATAATCGGCCACCTCGATCTCTACCGAACCATCGCCGGTCTCCAGCTTCCGATCCAGCGAGAGCGCCTTGATCCGCTTCTTCCTCAAGTGGTCGATCGAGCAATTGGCCGCTATCTTGTACAGCCAGGTGGAGAACTTGTACTCCGAACGATACGAGGCCAGCGAGGAAAAGGCCTTCATGAACGTCTCCTGAACCAGGTCGTTGGCCTCCTCACGGTCACGAACGATCTTGAAGACAATACTGAACACCGCGTTCCGATGGCGCTGAGTCAGCTCCGTATAGGCTCGCTGATCGCCGCCCAGGGCAAGCTCTATGACCTCCAAATCGTCGGCTTTAGATCGTTCGTTCACTACCATACCCGGTTGTCAGGTTCCTTTGGCGCAGCAATCGCTAAACTTACACAAGTTGCGTGCGGACGACAAGACCTAAACGACTACTCATCTACATTCGCTTGTACAATCCCTTGGCCCGGATCGACTATCCCTGAGCCGCCTTCCTGGCCGTGCGGACCATCTTCATAAATGGCTCAATCATCACCCTGGCGGTCTCATCCGGACCGGTCAGCTTGAAGAAGACATTCCCCTCGGGCGCCTCGAAGATAACCCCTACCAGCCGGTAACGGTCCTTGAATACAGTCTCACCGGACATGGGACCGCCAATCTGCTGTTTGTAGGTCCCGAACATGCTCAGGACGTGGCCGGTCATACCATCAGCTGTGATGTCGTACTGAATCGCCGCCGAATGGGGATCGCGGCCGTCGTCGTAGTGCATCTGGGCAATCCAGCGCTCTATATTATCCTCAATCGAACCACCCTGCTCCGGACCGAAGTAGAACACCGCCAGCATCGCCGAGTCGCGCTCCGGCTGAACCGGGGGATAGAGGAAGGTCGCTACCCGGGGTGGCGAGGACTCGCCTTCAACATATTGGGTCGGCGGCGTGAACTGCATGCCGGCAATCACTACCGGGCTACGCTCATAGTTCCAGTCAATGTTGGTCGGCTGATATTGTACCTCATGGTAGACAGTGCCCTGTTTGACTTCCAGGAACTCGCGCCCTTCCTGGTCCCGCATCTTCATCTGGATCTCACCATCTCTGGTGGTGCTCTGCTCTTCTTGCTTCTCTGAGGAGCAGGCCGCTGCCAGCATCAGGCAACCGCTGAAAATCGTCAGTACGAGAAATCGCTTAAGCATCAACACTATACCTCTGTCGTCTCTTTGTGTCTGTTATCACTTCAGTTTCAGGCCCCAAAGTACCCAATCGGTCAATGCGTGGCAAGTGCCAAGGCCCGCCCTATATCTCCTTTGAAAGTTCAACCAGCCGCGAATAGGGAATCGCCGGCCAGCTCTCAGCGTGGAAGGCGCCATTGGCCCGGCTGATCATCGACACCTTGGCCGCCGACTCCTCATCGGGCGCCTCATAAATGTCCATGAAGTCGTATTGCCCGAGAAGACCATAATGCGCGATAAACTTAACCTCCGGGCACTTCTCCTTGACATGCTCCAGCCAGGCACGGCCGACCGCGTCGCGCTCGCGCATCTTGGCGGCAACATCTGGATCGAGCTTGGTCATCAGCACGAATGTCTTCATCTTGAACCTCCGTTTCGATTCTGCCGAATTATCAATTACGAATGCGGCTGTTGCCCCGGTTGCAGCTTCTGATTCAAGATACGATGGAGCGGCCCACAGCAAAAGCTCATGTTTTGTCTTTGCCGCCTTGCCGCGATTTCAGCTCGCTGCGAATCCGATGATAATACTGCAGGTACTCACCGATCTTCCTCTCGCGCCCCCGCTCGCTCGGCCGGTAGTATCGCTTCTGCCCAACAGCCTCCGGGAAATAATCCTGGTCGGAAATGGCGCCCTCGTAGTCATGGGCATATTGATACCCTTCGCCGTAGCCGAGTGACTTCATCAATCCGGTCGGCGCATTGCGAAGCCACAGCGGTACCGGTTGCGAGCCGTGCCGCTCGGCATCCTCCTTCGCCTTGCCATAGGCCGTATAGACCGCGTTTGACTTAGGCGCGCAGGCCAGGTAGACGATCAGCTCCGCCAACGCCAGGTCTCCCTCAGGACTGCCCAGAAAACGATACGTGTCGCGCACACCGATTGCCAGGGTCAAGGCGTAGGGGTCGGCCAACCCGATATCTTCCACTGCCATGCGGATCATCCGACGAGCCAGGTACAAGGGGTCCTCGCCACCATGAAGCATCCGCGCCAGCCAGTACAATGCGGCATCGGGATCACCGCCACGCACGGATTTGTGCAGCGCCGAAATGAGATCGAAATGATTCTCACCTGACTTGTCATACACTGCCACTCCCTTGCGCTGCACCTGTGCCACAACCTCGGCAGACAAACGCTGTCCGGCCCCGACAAATTCAGCGCAGGCCTCGACGATTGTCAGGGCGCGCCGAGCGTCGCCATCGGCCAACTGGGCGATCAGCCCCACCGCCTTGTCGTCCGCCTCCAGGTGCAAACTCCCCAGCCCTCGCTCCTCGTCGGTGAGCGCACGCTCCACGATCGAACCCAACGCGGGCTCATCGAGTCGCTTGAGCACATGCACCTGCATCCGCGAAAGCAGCGCCGAGTTGACCTCAAACGAGGGGTTCTCGGTCGTCGCCCCGATCAGGACTATCTCGCCGCTCTCCACGTAGGGGAGAAAGGCGTCCTGCTGGGCCTTGTTGAAGCGATGGATCTCATCGATGAATACATAGGTCCGGCGCCCTGACATGCGGTAATAGTCACCCGCTTTGCTCAATACGGTCTTGACTTCCTTGATTCCGGACACAACCGCCGAAAACGGGATGAACTGCCCTTCGGTCGTGCGGGCGATCAACCGCGCAATCGTCGTCTTTCCGGAACCGGGCGGCCCCCAGAAGATGAGCGAGGGTACCCGATCCCTCTCAATCGCCTGCCGAAGCGGCCGGGACGTGCCGATGACATCATCCTGTCCAACGACCTCATCCAGTGTGGCCGGACGCAGTCGTTCCGGCAACGGCGCCAGCTCGTCTTTGGAGTAGTCGGTCGCTTTGCCTTCAGTACTCTTGTCGGGAAACAGGTCCATATGCTAATTATATGCTCTAAATGACTGTGGTTCAATCACAAACTCCACTATCGAGAAATCTGCCACAGCCGCCCCACCTGAGCAAAAGTGGTTGCACTATCGCCTTGTTTGCCTTATTGTTACGCTCGTTATTCCGATCGCCCAAGCGCCTGACAATGACATTAAGGGGACGGCAATAGCGGCTACGGTCCGGGCGATCGAGTCCGCGTATCAGGCCACCGTCAACGCAAGCCATGTGTCGCCCCCGAAACACTATATCCGCCGCGAATAGTGTCTGATGGCGAGGGCCCGCAGGACGGGTCTACAAAACACGTACAACCGGGTCTGCTGCGAGCGACCCGATATCAAGGCTGCCAATGCAGCCACAGAAGG
>CAZXRO010000063.1:0-12229 GCA_964642435.1 uncultured Ignavibacteriales bacterium | reverse complement strand
GCCAGCTTGTCCGGATGGGACGACCCGACGAAAGTCACGATGGACGAGGCGGTCAAGCTATTGGCAGAAGCGGCGACGAAGAAAAAGACTAAAGGGACGACACGCCGTAAAACGACTCGTCGGAAGAAGGCCTGAGGGGTTCACCGAACAAGCTACAATCTCGGGTCAGTGGCGCCGATCAGAGAAATCTGATCGGCGCTACGCCGTACTGGCGGTATTCTTCTTCGAGCGCCTTGCCTATGTCTTGGCCTGGCTGAAGGCTCTCATACACTACCGGAAGCAACTCAACAGCCGAACTCATATTGTGAAATGGGACACCGATGTGTTCGACTGCCTGTTGCACGGATAGGCCGTCGTCACGTCGTTCCATACGATTGGTCAGGCTGACCAGGGCGGACACCTCGACCCCGGATTCCTTGAGAAACTCGAGCGTCTTTATCGAACTACCGCCGGTGGTGGTGACGTCCTCGATCACTACGGTCTTGCCGCGGGGCATGCCGACAAAGAAACGATCGCGCGGGGCACCGTGCTCTTTGGGCTTGGCGCGACCCATGGCCAGCACGTGACTACCTGCGGCGTAGCTGGGTTGCTGGCGCGCGTAGGTGTACTGGCAGATGACGCCGAGCTTGGTGGCACCCTCGGGGACACCGTAGATCGTGTCGACCGGAATCTGCTTGTCGGCAATGAAGGCGAGAACAAATTCGGCCAGCTTCTCAGTGAGAAAGACATCCTCAACAACTGTCCGCCAGTTGGCGTAGAAGTGTGACTTACGCCTGGACTTCAGCGTGATGGCCTCTTGGAAGAACCCGTAGACGTTGTTCTCGATAACGAACCTGTTAAAAGCATTCTGATCAAACCGTGTCACAGCATGTTCCTTATGTCGTAGCAATCTCTTGTCATAGTGCTATTCAGTGTATTCAGGCGCCGTCAATCACCAATCTTTCCGGCGAGCCACCTGTTCAGCGGCGATTCGCCGACAGGCCACTGGCCCTTGCCGACGTTCTTCTCTCCCTGGAACACAAGGTACGAATATTTACCGTAGTGTGGCAGCAGTTGTCCGATTCGAGGAAGGGATTGCAAGTCATCGGAGAGGACAACGAGACAACGCTCGAACCCGTTGAAGTCCCGGGCACTGAGAACAAAGGTGTGTCCGGCTCTCGGATAGGTTTGATCCATCACCTTGATCGAATCGGCGGCCAGACGCGTCCGCTCGATCAGGTAGCGCGGAAGCCGGTGGGGATTGAACAGGACGACAGCAGTCTCGGCCTGATCGACAGGAAGCTGCCCATCGGTAATCAACGTGACCGTGTCGCCCGTCATATTGTCTGCGAAGGCCGAGTAGACCTTGGTCACCGCTCCGGTCTCCCAGGTAACGAAGGCTTGTTCCTCGGCGCCGAGCACCGCTGAGAGCACCGGCTCCATCTCCTCTTTGAGCAGGTGTCGGAAGAGATCAAAGTCGGGGTCAACTGCGATCTGCTCGAGCGTGAAGGGGAAGTCGAGTGTGAATTCCTGGCGCCGGGAAGCAAAGTGCACCGAAGTATCGACGGTGGTATCAAAGCCGATAGCCCGCACGGGCACCATCAAGTCGTATGCATCATCGGCCGTCTGGAGCAGTTCAAAGGTCACTGTGTGCTGCGAGCCGCTGTCGGATGTGTGGACCGGTCCCAGTTCGATCTTCGGCGCTCCCGGGCGATCGATCCATTGCGGCAGTACCCGTGTCAGCGGCTGCGCCGACGTGCGCTCGAAAGCATCGATCCACTCCTCCCACGCTACCTTGCGACCCCGGTATTTTTCATAGACATATCGCCATGTCTCATAGAAAGCATCGGACCCGATACGATTGTGAATCATATGGAAGACCATCATGGACTTGCCGTAGCCGATTGTCCGCGAGCTTGCCTCAGTGCGGGCGGTGAACTCGCGAAGAGGAAAGTCCTTGCCCTCGGAGACATAGCCGGCGTAGTCCTTCAGGATGTTCTTGCGGTAGTCGATCGCCTCTTCCTCGGACGACAGCAACTTGTAGCGGTAATCGGCCCCGTAGACGGTCAACCCCTCGCACCAATTGCCACGGTCGTAGTCAACATAGACACTGTTGCCCCACCAATTGTGCAACACCTCATGGCCGAGCGAGGTACCGACGATAAACGGCAGCCGGAGCACCTGCTGACCGAGCAACGTCCAGGCGGGCATACCGTAGCCGGTGGGGAAGAAATTCTCGGCTACGGTAAAACGTTCATATGGGTACGGGCCGATGAGTTCGGAGTACATTTCGATATAGTTGACCGTCGCTCCAAGGTAGCGATCAATCAGGCCGGAATCCTCCGGGAAGAAGTAGCAGGCGACCTCGATGCTGTCGAGCATCCGCGAACGTACCAAATACGGGGCCGCCATAAACATACAGCCATCGGATGCAAAGGGGTTGCTCCAGCGCTGGATTTTGCGCTGGCCGTCGATTTCGCTGCTCAGACGGTTGCCATCGGAGACACTCTCCCACTCGGCGGGAATGTTTGCGGTGAGCACCATCCTCATTTCCAGTTCGGATCCGGTGGGATAATAGTATGCCGAGGGGCTGAGATAAGCGCCGCGTTCCTCGATGACACCGGACACTTCGCGGGCCACCTGGCCGTGCGAGAAGCGCATCTGCTGTACATCATCATCGAATATTGCCGAGTATGATATGGAGAATCCCACCGGCATATCATAAGGCCATTCAAACAGCACCAACTGCGCCGGTGCCGAGGAGTCAATTGTCGCGGGATCATCGAGAGCACCCTCGGGCAGGTCGGCAAGCTCATCCATCTGCAACGTGGAGACGACAACCGTCTGACCATCAATAGTCAGGGAGTCTATGACGGCCGTTTCGGCCAGGTGGAATACATTCCATCCCTTATGTACTATCGCCTGCCCCTGATCGGTGACATAAGCTGTCTTGGTGGGGATATCGACTTGGATTTGCAGACGGTGGTTTTCAAACGAGACCTCAGCGGCCTGCGGCATTCCGAGCAGCAGTTGGCCGAGCAAGACAGCAACAGCAATCGTGGCAGCGGTTTGCTTCATAACTTCACTCCCTGATGTAACGACTCCTCAAACAAGACCGACTCACCATCGGTCCGGTTTCACAGCGGCAATATAGCCAAGTGGCATGATGTCGGAAAGCACTTCCTGACGGTTGATAAGGAAGCCCGAATCGGCGATTAGCCCCGCCATGGATTCGATCGTGAATTCGTTGGCTACCCAAACGCCGGCCAGTCTGATCAGCTTTGAGAAGAACCGTGCTCGCCGGGATTCTGCATGGAGGTATGTCGCGCAGAGAAGTTGTCCTCCCGGTTTGAGGACTCGGCCACATTCGGCCAGCGGTCGCGCGGGTTGGTGCATGAGGTGGAGACCGTTGACGCAGATGACGGTATCGAACACAGTCTCTCCGAAGCCCAGTTGGTAGGCATCCTCGACGATAAACGAAGCGTTTTTCACGCGACGTTCGCGGCGCTTGCGTTCAGCTCGTCCGATCATTCGGGAGGAGATGTCGATGCCTACAATTTCGGCAACATGACGCGCCAGTTGCAGACCGATAATGCCGGTACCGGAGGCAACCTCCAACACTCTGCAGTCGCCGGGGATATCGCTTTTCAGCCGCTCGATCAGGCGTGGATACGATCGGGCCGCAAGAGCCATAAAGGGGTCATATAGCGGGGCGAACAGTTGCCAGAACCTGCTCTGGTGTCTCGCTCGGGCAGAATCTTTCATACTTTGCCAGTCAGCCAGAAAACTGCGGGAGAATGAGGGTTGTCCACTCCCGCAGGCGTTTGTCGGTCAAATCATCTTGGTTTTCGACATCGATAGCGAGTCCAAGGAAGTGCTGTCCCTCAACCGACCGTGAGCGACGGAACCGATACCCCCGAGTAGGCCAGGAGCCGATCAACTTGCCATGATTCTTCCGCACGGGTTCGGCGAGCCAGATGAGGGCATCCACGAAGTAGGCATCGTAGATGTACTGGTCTCCCAGAGCCAGCAGGGCGACGGTTCTGCCTGAGAAATCATAGGCGCAAAGCTTGTCATAGGCCTCGACCCAGTCTCCCTGCAGTTCGCCGATGTCCCAGGTCGAAGAGGCGAGAATCAGGTTGGTGTAGCCGTCCATGAGCTGCAGGTCGGTGTCGGCGACGTCATAGATGTCGACCAAGGCCCCAGCGTGGCGCAGCAGCTTGGCCGCCTCTTTGACGACCGTTTCGGTATTGCCACAGGTACTGCCGAAGAATACGCCGATGTGTTTCATGGAACCCTCGAATTGGACTTTGCTGACCCATATTGACTACTGTCAATGATACGGAGCAAAACGGAGCTTGTCAGCAGCATTCTTACAGAGAAAGAGTGCTCGGAGTCAGAAATACAGCCGATATGTCATTCGCACTCCCCTGCCGGCTTCAGGGAATATCGACTTGATTCGCGAGAGGTGATTACGATACTCGGTATCAAGCAGATTGTCTAAGGACAGAGTAAGTGAATGGAGAACCGAGTGGCTCTGCCGCTGATACTGTATCACGGTATTGAACACGGCATAGCCAGCCGTTGGGTCCTCGAAAAGGTCAACGCGCTCCTGGCGCAGAGCCCATTTGCACTCCTGAGTGACCAGCCAGGCAGAGGTCTGATACTCGAGGGTCAGTCTTCCCTTGAGTGGCGGGATCATGGGCAATGGCTGCCGGTCGGATCTGATGCTGCCATGTGTATATCCCAGGCTGCCAGAGAGCTTCCATCTTGCCTGCAGACCTTGCGAGGCCCGCAGCTCGAAACCGTTCAGGGTAGCTGGTACCCCCTGTGAGGCAAACACCGGAAGGAATGTTTGGTAATTGGTATCTCCGGTATTGCGTGGGACTATGTAGTCATCAAGAACATATCTGAACGCGCTCGCCATTGCCTGCAGATTGCCAGTGCTGACGTGGCCGATGAGTTCTACTCCCCAGCCGGTCTCGGCGTCGAGCTCCGGATTGCCGACTTCGTACGAGTAGGCAGCCAGATGCGGTCCGCGGGAATACAGTTCCTCGATGGTAGGATGGCGCGCAGAGCGACTGATGGCTACTCCGGCGCGCCATGAATCTGACACGCTGCGAAAGACTGAGGCCGAGGCGGACCAGGTGGCAAACTGACGGGTGCGAATGTGCCCGATCGCGGCATCGGGAATCTCGGTTTCCGGCTCAATTCGACTGAGATCAACCCGCGTGGCCAGATCAAGGTGCCACGTGTCCCGATTGATGGTCTGGTGGCTGAAGGCAGCCAGGTGCTTCGAAACCGACGGCGGGGTAAACACCAGACCACCGATATCGAAATCGCGGTGCTCCGCTGACAGACCGAGCGCGCCGTAGTCAAACGGGCCAAGGCGGCGGTGACGGAGATCGACACGTCCGAAGTAATCGATAACGCGAAACTCCGAGCCAATGACGTCTGCGGCTTCGAATTCCTTGTGGCGATAGAAGATGCGGGCAACCTGGACTTTCAAAGAATCAACCCAACCATCCTCAGTGCTTGTCCACGCGGAGACTTTGTTTCGTCGCTTGAGCATGTCGATCCGGACACCATTCGGATGCGCCCCCACGAATCCTCCGGGGATGCCGTATTTCAAATCGAACACATGCCCGGCATACCCGGCTCCCGAGTTGGCGCTGAGGATCGATGCTCCCAGACTCGCATCCGTGGACCGGGAGTCTGTGTTGGCGATGCGGCCTTCTGGAGTACGAATATCGGCGGTACTCTTGCGAGCAAGTGCGCCCCGAAGTGACAGAAAGTCCCAACCGCTCTCAACCTGGGCGGCGCCAAGCCCACCTTGCGTTGCCGATTCTCCGTACACGCCAATCTGCCCGGTCAATCGACCGGGTAGATACCGTGGGATCTCATTGCGGGAGACATCGACGACGCCACCAATGGTGGTAGACGAGTGCCTCAGAACCTGCGGTCCTCTTAAGACCTCTATTCTTTCGACGGTAAACGGTTCCACGGTAACGGCATGATCGGGGGATGTGGCGGAGAGGTCGACCGCCTTGGCACCATCCTCCGTGATCATCACCCGATCCGCTCCCAGCCCGCGAAGTACGGGTCGTGCCGGGGCCGGTCCCATAGCCCGCATGGCAAGACCGGCTTCGTCGGCAAGGGTTGCAGCAAGAGTCTGCTTCATATTGCGATCAAGCTGCTTACCACGGAGGGCATGCAACACACCCCGCTCCGTTGCGCTCACGCCCGCCGCGATCCCGGCGATTTTCATGCCAGAGAGCAGCACGATCCTGGGCTCCAGGTAGATTACCTGTGGTTGCTCCGCACCAGTGACATGAAGCCTGATGCGCTTGCCACGATACGCTACGTGTGACAGATGAACCGTCATGTTGGAGCTGTCGACAACAGCGATCCGGACAAGTCCCGAGGAGTCGGAGACGAGAGTTGAGGTCTCGTCTCCGCCCCGGACAGTCACCGAGGGCACGGGCTGAAGAGTCTGCTGGTCGAGGATCAGCAGCTTCTGGTGACCTGCGAGCCTGTCGGCAGTGACCGACCCGCCGAACGCAACCAATAGCGAAACCAGGACCGCCAGCGGCAGATTGTGGAGGCGTCCGATCCGCATCAGTTCACAGTCACCGGAATCGGCTTGAACGACTTGCCAACAGAGCCGTCATGCAGGATGTTGATGGTAATCGTGGTCGCGCCTTGCGATACCCCCTGCAGCTTGAAGGCCCATGGTTCACCCGGTTCCTGCCCGGTCACGGCCAGGATTGAGCTGTTCGCAGAGATCACCTGCAGTGCATGGGGCGGAACGGTGGGCATGAAGCGGATACCGTTGTGATCGAAGAACTCCACCTCGAGATGGTCCGTTGTGGTCCCGTTGGTGACGGCGATAGTACCTTGTACCGATTGCGAGCTGTCGGTCAGGAACGACGTCGCCAGCGAGTCTCCCGTGGCTTCCTCGAGTACAACCACGCCAATGGGCGCATCGTGAGCCGTGGGATCAGGGGCCACCGCGACAGGTATCTTGCCCGAGCGATAGTCATTGTGGCCAGCGTGGACGACGAAGAACTCGATATGTGTCTCTCCCTGAGCCAGCCCTCGAAGGTGAAACTCGAACGACCCTTCTTCTCCCTCATGCTGCCACACTTCGACCACCGACGGGTTGTCGATGCTCCAGCCGAGTGACTTGTCAGCATCGGTGGGCGGGTCGATAATGTTCTCGTCATCATCGTAGAACTCCGCGTCGATGTGATCGGTGAGAGCCCCCAGCGGGACGTGAAAGGTATCAGTCGTCACGCCTCGCAGGATTGAGGCAACAGGGATACCGGAGCTTGAGAAGTACATTCCAATCGCTTCGAAATGCTCGATCGGCGCAGTCAGCGGGCCATCATCATCGCTGCACGATGGCAGCACTGCGGCTACCAGCACGAGCAAGGCGCCGAGACCAAGAAGGTGTCGGATAGATGTCATGATTCCTCCAGATAGTTCTCACGGAACAGCGTACCGGCAGCACAATGCAGCACTGCACGGCCACGGCCGTACCGGGTTTGTTGATTGTGGAATGGGTAAGTTGTGAACCGATGGTCGGTTCCGGAGGAATCAGGCGGGCGGGGAACGTCCCGGACAGTCGTGGTAGTACTCCCAATCCGGTTCGCTGGTTCGTTCAACGGTCAGAAACTCGCGCTGAATAGTGAATGACAGATTCGGGGCGGTGGTGATAGCGGCGCCAACAATGCCGGACTGCAGCACGTGCACGGGGCATTCGTGGCCACAACCGCCAAAGTGCTCGTCAGGATCGGGCAGGCAGTAGTGGTGGTCGTGGAACAGGTCGGATACGCTGATGGTCAGAATCAGGACCATCAGCGACGTCACCAGGAGCGGTTTGCCGCACTTATGTCTTAAGGGTATAGCCATAACCAGTCTGAGAACAATAGACGGACTCTGTTGGTTCGCGGTCAAGCGAAAAGAGTACAGAGGGCTCAGATGATTGTCATAGTTGAGCCTTCTCGAACTTGAGGCCTCCGTCCTCGTCGTCTTGTTCAAACATCACGGTGAGAGTGCTCTCGAACTCGTCAGCGCCGACCGTTATTCCCTTCGATGGGATCGTCAATCGGTCGAAATGGGGTTCGATCACGGAAACAAACTGCTCAACAGTAGTATCACTGACATACCTGAAGTGATGAGGGACGAATTCGATGAACAGTACTTTGGCTCGTGCGAGCAGGTTCTGCATTCCCTTCAAGGCGTGGTACTCGGATCCTTCAATGTCCATTACGATAACGTCAAACTCGGATCCATTCAGGTAGTCGTCGAGTCGCGCACACTGCATTCTGGCCACCTCTGGTTCATCGTAGTAATACATGTGCTTTCTGACCTTGGGGAGGCGCTTGCTACCGCCGGAGTTCACCCGGTTGAGGAGAAACTCAAGTGAACCGTTATCGTCACTGGCCGCAATATGTACCGGCCGGCAGTTGTGACGGCGGTTGAGGTCGATGTTCATTTGCAGTAAAGCAAAGGAAGCGGGATTAGCCTCGACTGCAACGACTTCATGGCAGTGTCGAGATGCGGGAATAGCCAGCGTGCCGATATGGGCACCGACAAACAGAACTCTTGATTCCGGAGTGAGCAGCGGTGTAATCCGTTCCAGTTCTTCGACGCCATAGCGGCCGGACTTGCGCAGTTTTCTGCCGACACCATACTCGTCTTCCGGGTCGACGGCGAATAGACCAGTGTCCGACTCCACTATCAGCGCTCGAACCCTGGGACCGACGATTTTTCTGGTGACAGCGGCGCTGGCTTTCTTGATGGAGAAATCGAATCGAAAATCCATCTGCGTCTCCACGAGCTGTTTATGGGTGATGGCGGTATTTGCGTGCATCGCCATAAGCAGAACTTTGGACGCGGCACTCAGTCCGTGTATGATAGTCTTCTGGCGGTCTTCAGTCAACCCAGAGTTTGGAGTGATTGCGATTCACTGGCGCTGCGGTTGATCCCTTGCCTCGGATCCCCAGAGGAGCGGAGACCGGTGGCACGGCATTCGCTATTGTGCTCACGACCACTCCGGCTTCAGGAGGAGTGTGCCCGGAGTGACATTTGCGTTAGTACCAGTGCTCACAAAGAGCGCTCCAAAAGTCGGGCGCCGCCAATCTGTGTGAACAATAGCGTGGATTGTGTCGTTGAGTATAAGACAAATGGAGACGCCAGACCGAGGGCCAGGGCTATCGGGCAACCCGATGGTGCCGGGGTGCGGCATCTCACCGAGCCGTCTGTCCGCGTAATGACGGCCTGAGGGGCAAAGATCCACACAACTTTACAGCTGTTGCCGTAGGGAGCACAACTGCCCCGCCGGCGATGCATTCACAACTGAAACCAGGAGGTACACATGGCAGACCGGAATAATCTCAATGGCGTAGATGTTGATCAGTTAGAGCACACTGTAGAAGCCATCAAAGAGCAACCGGACATTGCAAAGTTCCAGTTTCGTGCGAACACTCAGTGGCTTGAGGGCGGCCATTCGCGTACGGAAATCCAGTCTTTCTACGGCGCGGGCAAGGAGGATGATTCGCGGCAGCGACCGTTTGTTCTTGAGAGCGACGAGCCGCCCGTAATCCTCGGTGATAATCAGGGCCCCAATGCTGTGGAATCGGTTTTGCATGCTCTGGCCTCATGTGTCAGCGTTGGCTTTGCCTACAATGCTGCGGCTCAGGGAATCAGAGTGGATGAACTGGAGATCAATGTCGAGGGTGATATTGATCTGCAGGGTTTCCTCGGCCTGTCGGAGAACGTCAGGCCAGGTTATGAGAACATTCGTATGACCTATAAGGTGAAGTCCGACGCCCCCGAGGAAAAGATTTCGGAACTTTGTGAGTATGTTCAGAACACCTCGCCGGTACTGGACCTTATTCGCAATCCGGTTCCGGTCTCGGTGCATATGGAGAAAGCGTAGGTACTGTGCGGGTCGGGTTCGAATGAGCTCGGCCCGCACCAGTAAGTTGGGCCGGGGGGCCCCTTCGGGATCGAGTGCCAAGTCAAATCCCTGAGCCATTCGACCCGAACCTCGATCCTGGAGAGCATCTGATTGGCCTGTCAGGCCTTGCGGTCAACGGAAGCGTCAATCGTCAAGTCGATGAGTACAATCAGAAAGGCTCTGCAAACTAGTGCACGTGCTTGCTACAGCCTGTTGGAGCCGAAATGCCTTGTGAGCAGATGCTTGTGTTACTTTTCTTATAACGAAACCGCATTCTTCAACAAAGCTACCAGGAACGTCACTATGACGAAGAGGTCTATACAACCGGACATCGAAAGCCTTTTTGCTGCCCTTTGCAAGCGCAAACCGGCGCAGAACTGCCTTCAGCAATTACGGGACTATCCCGACAGGCAGGCCGTCGTGAGATTTCTTGTCAGTAAACTCGAAACCCTCATTGTGCGGCAGGACGATCAAGGGGAATGGGATAGAAGACTCGAATGGGGCGTGATACATGCTTGCAGACTATTGGGCGAATTCCGTTCCGAAGCAGCGATCGTTCCGATGATCGAAGTTCTGGACCGCCTCGATGAAGACCGGGACGCATACCTTTATGATGCCGCAATGATGGCGCTCGAAGGGGCCGGGCCAGTGGCCTTGGAACCAACTCTGCAGAGATACGCCCGGGACCATCATGACCCGGAGCGGGGCTCAACCTGGCTATGGGTATTGGCACTGCTGGGCGTCATTGATTCAAGGATACGGCAGGCGCTGATTGACCATATATTTGTAGACCCCAGGGAGGCGGTACTGCTTATGGGTGACTACGGCGACCGCGAGTTGTTGCCAATCGTTGAGAGCTTCGTCGAAGGCGCCGCCAAGTACCTCAATGAAAACAGAATAGATCCGTTTGCCTATGGCGCTCGTTTCGACGATGCTGTCGTTAGCGATTACATCGATGCCAGAGAGTCACTGGTAATGCTCAGGGATAACATCCCGGTGGATCATCCCCGATTCGATGGGAAAGTGGAGGCCCTTGACAGGCAGCTGTTGAGGTATGCTGACTTCAGCGTCTATGAAGAAACGGCCGATCTGGATAAACCGAAGGAGAAGGCCGCCAAGATCGGCCGCAACGATCCATGTCCGTGTGGTAGCGGCAAGAAATACAAGAAGTGCTTTGGTAACTGACGGGAAAGCGTGGCACGACGGGTGTGGCAAGTAGGATTGATTTCATGCCAGCCGCTCAGCCCTGGAAGGTGATTGCTTTCTCTCTCGGGCCGGCACGAACTTCACTTCGATCCGCTGGTTAAGCGCGGTTGCGATCCGCTGAAGCATGTTCAGAGAATGACCCGGATAATCGGCGTTCTCGAGCCTTGAGATGACTGACGGCGTGGTCTTCACCTTCGCGGCCAGTTCCTTTTGTGTCAGTTTATGCTTTTGACGGAGCCGGTAAATGTCTCGGGCAATCTTGGCGTTGACTCGTTCCTGATCCAGGGCCGCCTGACGTTTGGCGTCTCCCTTATAGTAGCGGTCGTGTAGAATCCTAACCGCATCACTGGTTTTCTTCTTTTTCACAGAATCATTCCTTGTATGTATGACGATCGGGCGACTCTTGGAATGCGTCACGTCGTCTGATTGCAGTCTTGATTTCTTTCGCCGGCACTTTCGCCTGTTGCTTCGAGAATCCGTGGGACAGCACAACCATCTGCCGACCGTGAAAGAAGTACAAAACTCGATAGTTGACCGACTGTGCCTTGACTCGCAGTTCGTGTATATCATCGCGCAGGTAGTCCGCCTCCGGCCGACGGAGCTCGTGACCGAGTTCGCCCAGCCGTTCGAGCCGCACGACAATCTTATCTTGTACCTTTTCAGACAACCGGTCGAACCAGTTGAGAAAAGGAGCTGTACCGTCGGTCTCGCAATATATGACTACTTCAGTCTTCGGCACTTATAACCTCAATCTTCATGGAAGTTCGCAATTTTGCGAAGTTTTGTCAAGGGGAAACCGTACATTCACCGGATATACACGTGGTTTTCTATGCAAGACAGACAGTTACTTTCTTGTTGAAAAGCAGAGGCTCTTTTGCGTAATTGAGCCCAGCCATGAGACGTTTGAAGTCATATGAAGCCCAGGGAATCACGCTCACCGTGATCTGCACCTCGAAGAATGGGATCTGTGACCATTTGCGGCTCTTGCGACAATGTGATTATGTAAGTTGTCCTGCGGCAACAGATATTGCCCCCGTAGCTCATCCGGATAGAGCATCTGCCTTCTAAGCAGAGGGT
>CAZXRO010000062.1:0-12261 GCA_964642435.1 uncultured Ignavibacteriales bacterium | reverse complement strand
CTGTCGGCGTATGATTGCAGTTGAATTTCTTGAACAATTGCTCCCGCCGTACACTGAACTCATGAAGCGCCCGCGCCACCAGCCCCTTCCCGACACCGGTCTCACCCAGGATCATCACCGTTGCGTTCGATGGGGCAATCTTCTGGATCAGGCCGTATACCTGTCGCATACCCGCAGACGTACCCACCAGCCCGAACGCCGACTCGGCCATCTGTGCCAACCGTCCGGCATCCTTCTGATACATGTACGAGTCCATTGCATTGCGGACTTCCCGCTGAAGCCGACTTAAGGGACCGCTCTTGCGCACATAGCCAAACGGCTTCTCCCGGGCATCAATCTGATCCTCATCGTACTCACCGGGATACGCCGTATGGAAGATCACCCGCACATCGGGAGCGAGTCGGCGCACCTCCCGTGCCGCCTCGATCCCCGACATCCCCGCCATCTTGATATCCATGACAACCACCGCGATCTCCGGCGTATCGGCGACCAGCTTCACCGCCTCCTGCCCCGAAACCGCGTGGATCAGCCGGTAATCGTCCTCAAGGGCAATATCCAGCCCCTCCAGCACGGCGGCGTTGTCATCCACCAGCAGGACTATGTAGGGGTAGCCTTCAGTAAACTCGGTCGTCATCAGTCAGGTTGCTCCAGTAATCGAATGTGCTCTCCCTGCGCCGTAGTAGGTGCCAACGAAATGCTCAGTCAGCACATGGCCCGCCGACTGTCTCAACCGCGAGACATGCCGCACAGGCCATGAAACTAAGATACGCGAGAATTGCGATTAGTCAAGAAATCCCGACTATCAGACAGTCAACTGGAAGTATTTGCACCACAACGCAATCCGCGAGTCATCTCAAGCTGCGATCTACCGCCCGCCGACAGAACTGCTGCAACGGTTTCTACCGTACCTCATCCCTCAGCCACTCCGAACGCAGATACTGATGCATCCGGTAGTTCGGATCAGCGGTGTCCGCCTCCAGCATGAACTTGAACGCCCGATCGCTGTCATATGCCGCAAAGGAATGACATACCGTACAATCCGTCGTGATACTGCTCCCATCCTCAGCCACCAGCGAGGGGCTGTGACACCTGAAACACCCCCCACCGTCCTCATGGCCCAGATGATCCGGATACGCGTTCCACATCACATTCATCTTGTGGTGCACATTCCGCCGGTAGACATCCCGCAGCACAGCCACCGCCGAGTCGATCAGCCCCGACCAGGCCGAGACCACCAGCGGGAACTCGCGGCGGTAGAACCCGAATAGCTGGTCCTCAATCCCCTGCATCGCCGACGCACTGTCGGCATACGTAATCCTGATCGCATGCACCGCCTCCCGCTTCAGATACGGCAACTCGCGCGGAAGCAGCCCCAGCTCCATCCGCTCGTCAATCGCCCGCTCGGGATCCTCGTAGATATGCGTCGCCCGGTTGTGGCAATCCACACAGTCCAGCACCCGCACATCCTCATGCGTCACCGAGACATCCAGCCGCGTGTTCCGAAAACGCTTGAACGAGCCGTCATCCTGACGCACATCCACCCATATCATCTCTTCCCGCTCATCATCCACCGAGGTGTATCGCACTTCATTCAGGTCCGATACATGCCAGTGGATTCCTCCCTGCGCCGGCACAGATCCCGTGTCCACCTTCAGACTCAAGGTCGTATACCGCGGTGTCGAGGCCGAGTCATCCTCGTAACGGACAATCCGGTCGATCCGCTCGCCGTAGAACTTCGATGGCCAGTGGCACTTCTCGCACGTCTCCCGCGCCGGGCGCAACTGATGCACCGGCGTCGGAATCGGCTTCTCGTACAGGTTGAACGTCACCGAGATCATCTGCCACGTGCCGTTGAGCTTGGAATCAATGAGCGCATCGACCCCCTCACCCACATGACACTCCACGCACTTCACCCTGGCATGAGGCGAGTCCTGGTACGTGATCCACTCCGGGTGCATCACCGAATGACACGCCGTCCCGCAAAACACCGGCTCATCCATGAAGCTCAACATGCGCGTGCTCGCCGCTACCAAAAACACGATATTCAGCGCCGACAACCCCACTATCGATAGCATCAATGGCGACTGATAGAACGGCTGCGATCTCTTCTCCTGTTCGAACTGCCGGTCGATCAACTCGCGCGTGGTCAGCCCGGTCTGCTTCTTCTGTCGCCACCACGCAATCGGCAGTAACGCCAACCCAATAACAAACAATGTCGGCAACGTCAAATACGTAATCAAACCACCATAAGAACTGGTGAACAACCCGATCAGCCGCGCCAGCTCAAGCACCACGAACGTGATGAACGACGAGGTGACCAGGATAACCCCCACCTTCCCCAGGCGATTGACCGAAACGCCCTTTATGAACCCTATGTATCTGCGAAACACCTTACTTGCTCACTTCCTCGAACAGGTGCTCATAGATCTTCTGCAACTCTCCCGTGCGAACCCCCTGCCTTAGGTCCGCCGTATTCTGATTCACCCAGCGGTGCATCTCGTCCTCGGCAAACAGCCGATCGATGTACTCATTGACATCAGGGTCGTCGTACTCGCGCGCCTGCGGAATCAACCCGAAGTAGAAATGCTGTACAACCTCGTACATACCATGCCACCAGGTATAGTCCGGTCCCATCATCGAGGCGCCATGCCGCGCGCGACGTCCCTCGTGGTGCCACAGCTCCCAATAGGTCCACTCGATATCGTTGCTGAAGCTCGCCGGGTTCTCCAATAGCCCCTTGTCGCGGATGATGTTCATGATCTCCGTCGCCGGCGTCGCAAACTTGTCGTTATAAATCCTCACGACAGCATCATACTGGTAGTAATGACCATCGGCAAACGTCTGCCCGTGGCAGTTGACACACACCTGCTTCATCCGAGCTCGCTTTTCCTGCCAGTCATCCTTGTGCACGGAAATGACCGGTCGTAGCGTCCAGCTGATCCGCAACCCGACATCGTGATTCAAGGCCACCCCCGGCGCCGCCGACATGTGGCAGGTCGCGCAGGTCGGCGCTGCGTTGTAGTCGACCCCCACTACCCACGAATCCGAGTCCAGGTTCATCTTATCGGTGTTCGTGTAGTACGTGTTCCCGTGCTTGGACTCCTCGTACACCTCCATCTGCGGATGGTCCGGGCCCAGGTGGCACTTGCCGCACGCCTCCGGCTGACGGGCCTGCCCGATCGAAAACGCATGCCGCGTGTGACAGGCATTGCAGGAACCCAGGCTGCCATCGGGGTTGATCCGCCCTATCCCCGAATTCGGCCAGCTCTTCTTCGACAGCTTGTTCGGCGAATCCGGATCAATCTCCATCTTCGCCCCGTGACAACTCTCACACCCCAGGATCGCCACCGGCTCGCCGGCCGTCACGTGCGCCAGGTAGGCGTCGGCCGACTCCAGGATCTTCCCCGCCGTCGCGTGATACGACTCCGATACCTGCTTCGCCTCCACCGGGTGACACGTCCCGCAGTCCTTCGGCGTCACCAGCGTGGCAATTCGCGCATCATAGTGTATGTACGCATCCGGTTCGCCCTTCGCCGCCCTGTGACAGTCCAGGCAGGTCACGTTGTGCACCGCATGCTGGCTGTTGAACCACTGCTGATACAGCCCCGGAGACTTCTCCTTGTGACACGTCATACACTGACCCGCCACCTCGGCCTCGGTCGCAGCCAAAACACCGCTGACCAGTAGCACCAACATCATCAGGCTTACTGAACACACCCTATCCATCTTCATACTACCTCTCCATCATTCATCGCAGATAACCGTCATCCTATCCACGCAACCACATATCTATACATCTATACTCAGAAATCCACCGTCACCAGCCAGTAGCCCCACAGCCCCGGATCGGCACCCTCACGCCCGAAATCCTCCGAGGGAAAGAACGCCGACAACCCCGCCTGAAGGTACGCCCCGCGTATCTCGCGCGTGCTTCCGAATATGTCCACTTCGGAACCTATCTTGTTCGTCTGGTCTCCCAGAGCGCCCTGGTAATCAGCAGCCGCAATGAAGTGATGGAAATGCACCCCCACCATCCAGCCGTCAAAGAACTCACCACTGGCCCGGCCAATGATATCGATCAACCCCTCACTTTCCGAGGACACAAAGTAATCCATGTGCCCGCGAAATTTGTGACCGGTATAGTACAGGTTGTCATACCCGCTGTACGTGTCGTCGTAGGGATCGTCATCACCCGAGGCCCAGTCAACCCCCGCTGCCAGCACCACATTGCGACGTTCGTGCACTACCCCCGATACCTCCGCCGTCACCAGAAACGCCGAGATATCCTGCTCGAAATACTCACCGCCGCCAAAACGCCGACGGTCCCCAAACTGATAGACAAGATTGGATTCCAGTGTCACCGGTCCAATACCGCGCTTCAGGTAACCACCAAGACTGACCCGATCCAGCGCATTAATACCAAGATCCTGGCCCGGCAGCGTCGGATGCGGAATATCATCACCGTCACGCTCGTAGAAAACAAACAACTCGCTGCCAATCTCCGGCTGGGCCGAAGCCAAACCGATCACGCCATAATCGTGATTATCATAAGCGTCATTCACTTCCCGGCGAATCAGCCCGTAAAAACGCAGGTCGAGCTGCCTGCCCTCCCAGAAGAACAAGACTCCCTCCCAGGACCGACCGACATTCGACCAACCCACCGTGCCGAACACCCGCTGATTGCCCAGCGCCACTTCAAACCGCCCACCTTTGAATCCAAACCCGTCATCGCCCCACTTGAGAATCTCCACATATGCCTGATGCACATCAACATTGAACCCGTTCACCAGCGTACCGGAGGTATATTCACCCCCTGCAGACCGTCCCCCCAGACGCCGGCTGTCCTGCAACTGGATAAACGCCCGTGAGTTGCTGTCCACAAGGGCATCTACGAAGACTCGCGTGCGAAGGTCAAAGTAGCTCCTGTTTGTCGCGTCAGGATCAAACGACAGCTTGTCCAGCTCGTGTCGAAACCGCATCTGCCCACCCAGCGTTAACTCCGTCTCCGCAACCGACTCCGAACCAAACAACCCCGCGACCACAACCGTTGCCGCCAGCACGAGCACCTTAGCACGCATACTACCTCCTCATTGAGTCGACCCCTGCTGCCACGAAGACACCATGCCTGCGCAGCAACACCACCAAGACTATCAAAATCACAAACGACTAACGATCCGACGCTTTGACCTCAGTCAATATCCCCCGCGGATCCAATGGCACGACTGTCAGGCCGGGCTGCATGAGACGCAACAATTGTGGATGCCTGACACCGTGTTGTTGTCACTGCCAGTATAGCAAACATACAACTGTGCCGCAAGTGGCATTCCATCAACTGTCCGGACCCATCTTCCGGCGCACCGGCAGCAGGCGTCGCGGGGTGCGTCATCCCGCCTGCTGCGCTCGTGCCCCTGGCGGCGTCTGCCTGCTTAACAGCGTACCATCCACCGACACCGTTTCCACACTCAGCGAACACGGCTGCCCGGCAGCCTGCCACGCCTGCACCGTTGCCTGCGCAATACCATGACAACATGGTACCTCCATCTTCACCACCGTGACCGATCGCGGACGCGCCATCCGGAATATGTCTGTCAGCTTGTCCCGATAGTGCGCCAGGTCATCCAGCTTTGGACACCCCACCACCACCGATCGCCCCGCCAGGTACTTCTCGTGGAAACCGCGCACCGCAAACGGCACACAGTCGGCGCACACCAGCAAATCGGAATCAGCCAGAAAGGGTGCCTGCGCCGGCACCAACATCAACTGCACCGGCCAATGACCCAACATCGATTGTTCCTCGGCCGTCCCGCGCTCCATCGTCTCCCTCGTCGATGGTTGCAACTGCCTCATCTGTGATCCGGGACAGCCACCGCCGGCGCTCATGGCCCCCGACGATGGACACGCCATCGGCAACGGCCGAGACTCCTCTTTCGCCAGATGCTCCTCGACCGCGGCCTCGTCAAATGGTGCCGCCTCGCGCTCCTCCACCGTTATCGCTCCCTGTGGACAATCGCCCAGGCAGGCCCCCAACCCATCGCAATAGACGTCGGACACCAGCCGCGCCTTGCCCTCGACCAGCTTCAATGCCCCCTCAGCGCACGCCGTAATACACAGCCCGCAACCATCACATTTATCTTCATCAATATGAACGATCTTCCGCTTTGCCATTGTCATCCTCCGTAACTCGGGGGGTGAAAGTACCTACATTCTGTCAGGGAAGATCGGAAACGACAAATCAGATGTATTTGTCGTAAGTCAAATGAAGGTCAAATTTTCTCGCCGGCAGCAATCTCATCCAGGCGGTCACGGTCCAATATCCGAATACTCCGCTCGCTGACCGAAATCACACCCAGGTCCGCAAGCTTCCGAAACGAGCGGGACAACGTCTCCAGCACCGTCCCCAGCGACTGCGCCAGCTCGGTCTTCGAGGACTCCAGAACCACCGTCTCACTGCCTGATTGCTCCGATCGCCGACAAAGGTACGAGGCCAGCCGCGAGGGGACCTCCTTCAGCGACAAATCCTCTATCTGCTGGTTGAAATCACGCACAAACCGCGAAAGCGACCCGATCATCTTCAGTGAAAGCTGCGGTGAACCCGCAATCAATGCCCGAAATCTATCCGCCGGAAAGAAAGCCACCGTCGACCGCTCAATCGCCGCCGCATTCGCCGGATACGCCGTCCCATCGAAAATCGCCGCCTCCGCGAATATCTGCCCCGGCGGAATCCGGTGCAGTGTGTATTCCCGCCCCTGCGGCGAGGACTTGAAAACTCGCACCATTCCCTGCAATACGGCATAAAAGCCCGTTGCCCTGTCACCCTGGAAGAACAGCAGCTCCCCCTCCTCTACCGGACGCACGATCGCTATCGCGGCCACCGCCTCCAACTCCGCATCCTCCAGTCCGCGAAGCAGATAACACTGATGCAATAAGTCAAGATTCTTCATGCCGACAACCTACAACATCTACGCGGCCGGTGCAAGTGACAGAATTCAACCTGTTCGTTCCTCCGACTTGACCTAAATCAAAGAGATTGAGAGTCCATTTATCGATACTGATGCCGTATGAAGAGACTGATCGACATAAGCCCGCTCAACCAGCCCGCCGGGATCCCAGAAAAGGGGATCGCGGCCCGCAAACGCGAGGGCCGACGTATCAATCGACTCCGGCTCGGTGTCCAAGTCGCCTTTGCCCTGCTGTGCATCTGGATTGGCGTGGAATTCCACTTCTTCATCGGCTACCTGGAATCCGGCGGCAATGCCACATTCATCGAGCGCCCACCCGGCGTCGAGGGCTTCCTGCCCATCAGTTCCCTGATGAGCCTGTACTACTTCGCCCTCACCGGCACCATCCACAGCTTCCACCCCGCCGGTATGGTCATCCTTCTGGCCATCCTGCTCATGTCGTTCGTCTTCGCCAAGTCCTTCTGTTCCTGGCTCTGCCCTGTCGGTCTGCTCTCGGAGACTCTCGGCGATCTCGGCGAAAAGCTCTTCGGCAGGCGCCTGAATATACCGCGCTGGCTTGATTATCCACTGCGGAGCCTGAAATACATTATCCTGGCCTTCTTCGTCTGGGCAATATTCTTCGCCATGGATACCGCCGCCCTCGGCGCCTTCCTCGATTCCCCCTACAATCTCATGGCCGACATCAAAATGTACTACTTCTTCGCCGAGATATCCCGCTTCTCCCTGATCGTCATCGGCGCCCTCATGCTGCTCTCAATCATCATCCGCGGCTTCTGGTGCCGCTACCTCTGCCCCTATGGCGCCTTGCTTGGCATGATCGGCCTGGTCGGCCCCGGTCGCATCACCCGCGATCGCCAGACCTGTATCGATTGCGGCAAGTGCGCGCGGGCCTGCCCGTCACGAATTCCAGTCGACAAAATCAAGCGCGTCCGCTCCGATGAATGCACCTCCTGCCTGCAATGCGTCGCCAGTTGCCCCATAAAGAACTGCCTCGAAGTCCGACTGCCCGCCAGACAGCGAGCCGTCACTCCCAGAGCGGTTGCCGTAACGACCATCGCTATCTTTGTCGGCCTCACCGGGCTGGCTATGCTCACCGGCTACTGGCAGAACGACATCGACCGCCGCACCTACCTCGAGCGATTTGACATCATTCACCAACTCGATCACCCCAAGGGTGCATCGGATATCGAACATCTCAACAAGCAACCTGTTATGAACAACAAGAACGAAAGTATGAAAGATATCGAAAGGACCTCTCCATGAGTATGTTCTGCTACCAGTGCGAACAAACAGCCAAGGAAACCGGCTGCACCAGCCACGGCGTCTGTGGCAAGGATCCCGAAACCGCCGCCCTGCAAGACCTGCTGGTCCATATCTGCAAGGGAATCGGATGGTACACCTCCCGCCTGCCGGAAGACGACGAGCGACGTCGCCCGGCCGGACACTTCGTCACCGAGTCGCTGTTCACCACCGTCACCAACGTCAACTTCGACCCGGAAACAATCGCCCCCATGATCCGAACAGGATCCGATCTCATAGCCGAACTGCGAGGCGAATACACCAAATTCCGCATGGCCAAGGGTGTCAAGCCCGAGATCTCCCGAGGGTTCGACGACTGGCAACTCAACGAAACCGACATCACCGAACTCGAACGCCTCGGCGAACGCTTCTCCCCCTGGACTCGTATCGAACGCCTCGGCGCCGATATCTCCGGCCTCGGCGAGCTCATCATGTACGGCCTCAAGGGTACCGCCGCTTATGCCCACCACGCCCGCGTGCTCGGCATCGAGGACGACAGCGTCTACAACTTCTTCCACGAGGCGCTCGGTTTCCTCGCCGAGGAACCCACCGATGCCGACCGGCTCCTCGCTATGGTCCTCAAAGTCGGCGAAATCAACTTGAAAGTCATGGAGATGCTCGACCGTGCCAACACCGGCACCTATGGTAACCCCGAACCGACCAAAGTCCGCACCACCCCCATCGCCGGCAAGTGCATTCTCGTCTCCGGCCATGACCTCAAAGACCTGCACGAACTGCTCGTCCAGACCGAGGGCAAGGGCATCAACATCTACACCCACGGCGAGATGCTCCCCTGCCACGGCTACCCAGAGCTGAAGAAGTTCAAACATCTCGTCGGCAACTACGGCGGCGCATGGCAGGATCAGCGCAAGGAGTTCGACCAGTTCCCCGGCGCCATCCTCATGACCACCAACTGTATCCAGAAGCCACGCAACAGCTACAAGGACCGCTTGTTCACCTGCGGCCTCGTTCAGTGGCCCGATGTGCGCCATATCGATGGCACTGACTTCTCCGAGGTCATCGCCGCCGCACAGGACGCCCCCGGCTTCGAGACCGATGACGCCCCCGCCTACACTCACACCGGTTTCGGCCACAACGCTGTCCTTGGCCTGGCCGACAAGGTTGTCAATGCCGTCAAGACCGGCAAAATCAAGCACTTCTACCTCATCGGTGGCTGCGATGGCGCCAAGTCCGGACGAAACTACTACACCGAGGCCGCCCAGGCCGTCCCCGATGATGCCGTCATCATGACCCTCGCCTGCGGCAAGTTCCGCTTCAACAAACTCGAGTTCGGCGATATCGAGGGCATCCCGCGCCTGCTCGATGTAGGCCAGTGCAACGACGCCTACTCCGCCATCAAGATCGCCTCGGCCCTCGCCGATGCCTTCGACTGCGAGGTCAACGACCTCCCCCTCTCGCTCATCCTCAGTTGGTACGAGCAGAAAGCCGTCTGCATCCTGCTAACCCTGCTCCACCTCGGAATCAGGAATATCAAGATCGGACCAACCCTCCCGGCCTTCGTCGGTAAGAGCGTCCTGAACATCCTGGTCGACAAGTTCGCCCTCCAGCCAATCTCCGATGTCGACTCAGACATCCGCGAGACAGCAGTCGCCTGATTCCCTATAGTCTGACACAGCGCGGCAGACACTATCCGGCCCCGGAGTCCTCACCACTCCGGGGCCTCTCTCATTCTGAGGCATTGGTTCTGCAATTACCCTTGTACTCGCACCGCAAATGGCGTATGATCCCTGAATACCGGAGGTGCAAAAATGGATAAATCTCACCGTCTTCTGATTCTCATTCCACTACTCGTCATCACGCTGACTGGGATTACTCTCGCCGACGAAGGCATGTGGCCACTCTACAGCCTCGACAAACTGCCATTCGACAACTACAGAGACAACGGACTTCAGCTACAGCCGGAGGACATCTACAGTCCCGATGGCACCGGACTCTTCCAGGCCGTCGTGCGTATCGGCGCCAGTGGATCCTTCGTCTCGCCCCACGGGCTCATCATCACCAACCACCATGTCGCCTATGGGGCCGTACAACGACAGAGCACCGTCGAAACCAACCTCATCCGCGAGGGGTTCTATGCCCCCACCCGCGCCGATGAAATCCCCGCCCCGGGCTATACCGCCTGGGTCACGCTCTCGATAGAGGACGTCACCGATCAGATCCTCGCCTCAGTCAGCGATGACCTCACCGACTTCCAACGCTATCAAACCATCGACAGCGCCGTCAAAGCGACCATAGCCCTCGCCGAAAAAGAGGACAATATCAAGGCCCGAGTAGCCACCATGTTCGGCGGGAAACAGTACGTTCTCTACCGCCAGTTCAGAATCCGCGATATACGCATCGTCTACGTACCCCCGGAAATGATCGGCGTCTACGGCGGCGATATCGACAATTGGATGTGGCCACGCCACACCGGCGACTTTTCGTTCCTGCGCGCCTATGTCGCCCCCGATGGCAGCCCGGTCGAGTACGCCGAAGAGAACATCCCCTACCAGCCGAACCGATTTCTCCCCATCGCTCAGAATGGCACCAAAGAAGGCGACTTCGCCATGATCATCGGCTTCCCCGGATACACGAATCGCTACGCCAGCTCATACCAGGTCGATGACCTCGTCAATTACAGCTACCCCACCCGAATCGCCCTCTACCGCGACATACTCGCAATCATCGACAGCTTGTCACACGATAACCCCGCAACCGCGCTGCGACTCAAAAGCCGCGTCCAAGGCTACAACAACGGCCTGAAGAACCGTATCGGAATGCTCGAAGGCTTCGAGCGCGGACACCTCCTCGAGAAGAAACTCGCCGATGAAAACCAACTGCGCGCTCACATCAACGCAAACCCCGAACTAACCACAAAATACGCCGGCGTGCTCCCCGGCCTCGATAGCCTCTATGCCAGAAAACGCGCAACCCGCGAGCGCGATCAAGTCCTCAGCCTGCTGACCTGGAATGATCACTCCAGAATGGCCGGTGAAATTTACCGATGGGCCATTGAGCGCCAAAAACCCGACCACGAACGCGACCGCGGCTACCAGGATCGAGATTCAATCGACACCCGCGAATGGCTTGAAGACGCACAAATCAACCTGGTCCCCTCATACGATCGAGCCCTGCTAAAGTACGCCCTGCAACACGCAATCAACCTCCCCGAGGGATCCAGAATCGGCGTGGTAGACAGCATACTGTCCACCGTCGACGCCGACAATCTCGACTCACGCATTGAACGCTGGCTGGACAACTCATTCGCGAACACCAGTATCGGCAACCTCGACCGTCGCATGGATATGTTCAATATGACGGCCCGGGAGCTAAGAGCACTCGGCGACCCGTTCATCGACTACGCTGCATCGCTGTATCCCGAGATGGAAACACAACGCGAGCGCCGCAAAGAACAGGCGGGAACCTCCAATAGACTGGAACCAAAACTCATTGCAGCGTACGCCGACTGGCGCGCCGATGACCTCTACCCCGATGCCAACTCCACCATGCGCGTCAACCTCGGTACCGTGGCCGGCTACCGGGCCGATGATTCCACCGAGTACGGCTGCTTCACTTCCCTGGCCGGCGTGCTGGCCAAGGAAACGGGCGAGGAACCCTTTGTCGTTCCCGATGAACTCCGAGCATGCGCCGCCGAGGCCACCTCCAGCCACTGGACCGACCCCACCCTGCAGGACGTCCCCGTCAACTTCCTCACGACCAATGATGCCACCGGCGGCAATTCGGGCAGCCCGGTGATCGATGGCAAGGGAAGACTCATCGGCGTTCTCTTCGATGGCAACTACGAGGGCATCACCGCCGACTATATGTTCGACCCCGAGGTAGCCCGATCCATCAATGTGGACATTCGCTATGTGCTGTATTTGCTCGACGAAGTCTACCACCTCGAAGCGCTCATGAATGAACTGACACTTCAGTAGCTCGCGACGGCACGGCAGTACCGCAAGAGACACGCGAAGAATGCAAAGCGCCCCGCCGCAACTGC
>CAZXRO010000061.1:0-12275 GCA_964642435.1 uncultured Ignavibacteriales bacterium | reverse complement strand
TCTCCTGATCGGCGCTGTACACGAAAAGCCGCGCACCGTCGGGAACCCAGTACTCATCGTAGATCAAATTGACCGAATACGCACCGGGACACTCGATTGCCAAACGCCAGATACGGTCACCATTGGCCAGCGTATCCCAGGTACCGGAGTTATTCAGGTCGTAATTGACGTCAAATGGATATCCAAAGCGGAAGGGCACGCCCTTGGTCTCTTCCATCGCGTCCTGCGCGAGCAAGGAGGGCACATCCAGTTTGGCTGTGCGTACAGTTGGAATGCTGCTCTTGAGACTGCGTTCGAAGCTCGGCGGGGTGCCGCCGGCGCTGATCTGGGCCTGGACCGCCGGTACCAGTAGCACCAGGAGGCTCAGGCTTGCTAACAGACGCCACAGTGGGGTTTTCATGAAGACCTCGTGTTATAGACTCGTATTATCGCTTGTTTACTAACCTGACCAGACTCACATCACCGGATGAAAGATAACTCTGATCCTCCAGTTTATACGTGCCAACATCGCTCGCATTGTAGACATTCGACACGCAAGCCGATATCGGGGCGCCGGCAACCGACCTCATACCCGCATTGCGGGCAATGCAGTTACCACAACTGCTTTCTGGTCAGGTGGTTAGTTGTCATTTCGGTCAAAAATGTCCGGGCCTGAACATACTCAACCGTTGTCCGGGCCGAATCGCCTGACTATGAATTTCAACCTGTAAGAAGAGTGATCTTCCGATGTTGGCCGTATTGTTATTGAAGTAGTTGAATGGTAACTGCTTCACCTGACACATTCACTATCCATATATACGCAAAAAATGGACACCGTCAAGCCATTTTGTGTCGCATGGCAGCGAGGGTATCCACAAGAAGACGGCCACCCCCAATCGGGGTGGCCGTTTCTACTATCGCATGTAAGTGTTGACTGATCAGGGCCGGGGTTTAGCCCTCGCCGCGCATGCGCGCCACACGACCCTCGAGCATTAGCAACTGACCCTCGGTCTTGGTCTTGCTCACCATGTCCAGCATCTCATTCGCGGAGGCGACCTCCTCGACCTGCTCCGTGACAAACCAGTTGAGCATCACTTCGGTGGCCACATCCTTCTCGGAGCGCGCCAGCTCGACCAGCTTATTGATCGCCTTGGTGACCTGGAGCTCGTGGTCGACAAAGTCCTTACAAATCTCCTCGACGGTCTTGTAGGTCGCCTTGGGAGCCTTCAGCTCCTGCAGCGTGACCGTTCCACCTTGGTCAAGGATATACTTGGCGAACTTGTCGGCATGTCCCTGCTCCTCGGCGGCCTGGTCGCCAAAGAAGCCCGCGAACACCGGTAGTCCCATATCGTGAAGCACGAACGACATCTGCTTGTAGATGTAGTAGGCCTCAAGCTCCATGTTAATCTGGGCGTTGAGCGCCTTTTCCATTTTCTTTGAAATCATCATGGTTGTCACTCCTTTTTCAATTCATTGCGTTATCTTCAATTACCCATATTAACCACTCTGCGCGTTGTCAGTTCCACCGTATGCTCGTGAAGACGAGCAAATCAAGCCCTTGTGGGTCAATTTCTTAGGCAGATGAAACTGAATTTCAATTGCAGCGCTCGAGCCGATTCCGATAAGCGACTTCAGCCGATAGGTTCAATCAGAAAAGGCGGCTGCCGGAGTACCGACAACCGCCTGTCGAGCGACATGTGACACAGTCGCTTATCCTTCCAGCAGCAGTCGCTCCATTTCATCGACCAGCGAGCCGAACAGTGCGATTGTCTGTTCCACCGCGTATGGTTCGGTAAGATCCACTCCCGCGGTCTTGAGCATATCCATCGGGTAAGCCGAGGTGCCAACGGCGAGGAACTCCATATAGCGTTCCAGTGCCTCGGTGTCGCCCTCGAGGATCTTCTGCGAGAGAGCCTGGGCGGCAGCATAGCTGGTCGCATACTTATAGACATAGAACTGGCGGTAGAAATGGCCGATCTTCATACCGCCCATGTCGTTCATGGGGCCAATCACCACCTCCGGGCCCATGTACTTCTGGAAAATGTCACGGTAGGTCTTGCGAAGATAATCGGCACTGATAGCACCACCCTGTTCGACATGCTGGTGCACGGCCAATTCGAATTCGCTGAACATTACCTGGGTGAAGAAGGTACCATCGATCTGCCGGATGTAATGGTACAACAGAGCCATTTTCTCCTGCTTGTCGGTGACCTGATCGAGCAGGTACTTCATCATCAGCGCCTCATTGCAGGTGGAGGCAACCTCGGCCGTGAACAGCGAGTGACCGTGATAGATATACGGCTCGTTCATATTCGTGTAATGGCTGTTCAGGGCATGGCCCATCTCGTGCGCCAGCGTGAAGACATCATTGAGCTTGTCATTGTAGTTGAGCAAAATGTACGGATGTGAGGTATAGGTCCCCCACGAATAGGCGCCCGATCCCTTGCCCTCGGTCTCGTAGACATCGATCCAGCCGGAATTGAGTCCCTTGCGGTAATCATCCACATACTGCTCGCCCATCGGCTGCAGCGCGTGCAGACACAGCTCCTTGGCCTCATCCCAGGTGTACTGGCGATTGGATTCGGCCACGAGCGGTACACTCAGGTCGTAGGTATGTAACGTGTCCAGTCCGAGTACTTTCTTGCGAATGGAGTACCACTTGTGCAGCGGTTCCAGGTTCGCGTTGACCGCATCGATAAGCTTAGTGAATACCTCGCGCGGAACATTGTCTGCCTCAAGGGCCATCTCCAGGCAGTCACTGTAGCCGCGGGCCTGCGCGTAGAACCAGTCCTTCTGCACCGAGGAGCCGAGTGTCGCCGCCAGCGTGTTAACGTAGCTGAACCAGGAAT
This sequence comes from uncultured Ignavibacteriales bacterium, assembly GCA_964642435.1. Lineage (GTDB taxonomy): Bacteria > Zixibacteria > MSB-5A5 > GN15 > FEB-12 > WJKG01. Next base: position 9,447 of record CAZXRO010000061.1, on the reverse strand, counting down.
TCTGTACGGTATCATTGGCCGCGGCACGGATCTCGCGCGGGGCCTCCCGCATGATATTGCTGAAGCGGCCGATGGTCAGATCTATCGTATCTCCCTGCTGATCGACAATCGTACCCATCTTGTGATCGGCATTCTCGATCATATTGAAGATCCGCCGCGGAGCGCCGGCAACCGGACTCGCCAGCGCCAGGATACGCTCTTCCTTGTCGGACAGTACATGCTCCTGCTGACGAAGCAGATTCCTGAAGTAGTGCTTGTAGATATTCAGGTCATCGTGGTTCTCGACCCAGCTCATCAGCGTGTCGGCATCGATCGCAAGTATCTCGGGGCTGATGAACGACTGCGCCTCGCCCAGCCGCGAGTTCAACCCTGAAATCCGTCCGCCGAGCTCTTGGTACATGCTGACCCGATTGTCTTCATCCAGCTTCAGGTAGGCATAGACATACAGGTTGCCGGTGATAATGTCCAGGTTGTCCGAAAGGTCCAGGCACTCGGCCAGCACTTCCGGCGATTCGCCCAGGCGGCCCTGGTACTTCGCGAACTCACCAATACCTGCCTCAAGACGCGCAAAATCGGTCTCCCAGGTCTCAAGATCGGGATAGATGTCCTCGACATTCCATTTGTATTCGTCCTTGATCTCATCGCGCTGGGGAATAGCGCCCTTGTCAGATGTCTGGGCCGTGGCCGCACCGGTCGCAAGAGCGATCAGGGCGAGGGCCAGCAGCATCTGTCTGAGTAGCGAGTGTTTCATCAGGTTCTTTCTCCCAATGTCTGACGTATGTTTAGTCTGTACTTTCGTCTCCAAAGCGATTATAGTTCGTAACCATAACGAAGTGACAATATAGTACACTATGACGAATCTGTCTGTGAAAAGTTTATCGCGCTGACCAAGCATGTTCACCTATCGCACTAATGTCCGCCTGCCGCAAACCGATGCCGCCGGAGTAATGTTTTTCGGTGAGTACTTCACAGTGGCACACGATGCTTATCAGGCCTTCATGAGCCACATTGGACTGCCACTGGTCAGCTTCTTAAATGAGCACGATTTCCTACCGCTCATCGTGCACGCCGAATCCGACTACAAGCGGGCAATGTTCACCGATGACGAGATTGTTGTCGAGGTGTCAATTACGCGTCTGGGAAAAGGTTCTTTCGATTTGACCTACTCGATCGGCGGTCCCGGCCAGGCAGCGGCAGCGATAGTGAAGACAGTGCATGCGACGGTAGACAAAGCCACCCACAAACCGATCGCACTGCCGGAGATCCTCAAGAGCAAATTGCAGGAGGCCGGCTAACCCCGGGATTGGTGCGTCTGGAGCTTGCACGCCAGCTTGGAAAGCGCCGACCGATCCGGTTTCATTGACCGTGAGTACTCCTCGGGAAGGGCCCACACGGCCACCGGTAGCTTGAAGCGCTCAATCATCCCCAAATCCTCCAGCGCTCTGTGAACTCTCGCCAAATCAAGCAACGCATCAGAGTCCGCCCGAATGAATGCTGCCGGTCGAGCCCCGAATTCTCTGTCCGGAACCGGGACGATCACTGCTTGCTGAACACCATCGATTTGCAGCAAGGCGGATTCGATCTGCTCGGGATGAATATTCTCCCCCCCTGAGATAAACATGCTGTCACGTCGCCCAAACACAACCAGGTCACCATTCTCATCAAACCTGCCCATATCCCCGGTATGATACCAACCACCACTGTCGAACATCACCGGACCAGTGGCGGCGAGAATACGACGGCACAACGTTTCGCCACGCACCAGGATCTCCCCATCGTCAGACAGATCCACCTCACGATACAGCAGTACCTTGCCGGCAGTGTGCCAGCGGTCCCTGGCTCCCACGTTCGTGGTGCAGACTTGCGAGGCCATCTCGGTCAAACCGTAGCTTGTCGCCACCGGCAGCTCTTCACGCGCCGCATGCTCGGCCAGCGCGGCATCGAGCGGGCCTCCGCCGACAAGAATTGCCCGCATTCGACTCAGCATTGCGGCAGAACCACTACGGAGCAGCCTGTGCAACTGTGTCGGTACCAGCGACAGGTGAGTCGGTTTCATCGCTTGGACAACCTCGTTCAGCGGCTGACCATCCGGCGCAACGTCAATCGTTGCACCCGCAACCAAGCATCGAATGACAATAGCAAGTCCTCCGACGTGATACAGCGGCAGAGCCAGCAACCAGCGGTCGCCCGGCCCGATCGGTATGTTCTGTGCCGAACCCGATGCCGAGTAATAGTGAGCACCAAACGAGTGTATGACCGCTTTAGACACACCGGTTGATCCCGAGGTCATCAGGATGGTTGCATCTCGGTCCAGATACCAGTCAGCCGACGCGGGTGCGGCGACCACATGCGCTATCGGTGGCAGTACGCTTATCACGTGCGTGGCTCCTATCATTCGACTGTAGCTCTGCACCTGATTGTCCGTATAGCGGCTTGATAACGGGCAGGCGACAGCACCGGCTCGCCACAGTGCCAAAATCGCCATAATGGTCTCCCAGGGCGCCAGAGCGTGCAGCGCCACACGATCTCCATCATCGATACCCTCCGCACTGAAGGCTGCCGCAAGCTGGTTGACCGTGCCGTGCAGTTCGCCATAGCTTATGCTGCGGTCTGCAAGGACTATGGCGGGGTTGTCTGGCCGGGCCAGGGCCTGGGTTCGCAACGGATCCGGAGTCTTAATCACATTTCACCTCCTGCAAACGGTCCGTCACTAAACGGGCCTCGAAATCGTCTAACTGCGACAGCCGGATCAGCCCCGGGGCGGCATACAACTCTCCTTTCAGCAGATCCTCGGCCAGCCATGCTCTCGTATCCAGGCCCACCGCCACCTCGGCAGGGGTGATCGATGCAGCGAACTGTGCCAGGACAGAAAGCCCCACGCCTGACTCGAACATCGAGGTTACCACCGGCGTGGCACCAATGGCTGTCGCTGCCCGCGCAAAGGCCATAGAGCGTTCGAGCCCGAGCAGCGTCGGTTTGAGTATCACGGCCGCCACTGCCGGCAGTTCCCGTAGCATGGCCGGCTCCAGATCGACAAGGGATTCATCTATGGCAATCGGCACTGATGGTGATCTTTGCAGCAATTCGCGCAATCCATCCATACCGCCCACCGGTTCCTCTACATACTCAATCACATATGGGGCCACTGCGCCAATCAGTTCCAACGCTGAATCCACATTGAATGTCCTATTCGCATCCAGACGTAACCTCATATCGGGGCCGCACGCCTCTCGTACCATCCCGATCAATCGCACATCCTGATCGATCGCATTGTGGCCGATCTTGAGTTTAACAGCAGTATACCCCTGCGTGACAGCTTGTGCAGCCCGGGATAACACCTCATCAGAATCACCGCTCAGCAGGGCATTGAGCCGAAGAGTCTCTTGCGGCATATCGGCCAGGAGTTCTCGAAGGGGCACACCCTGCGATGATGTCTGCAATGACAGCACCGCCATCTCGATCCCGCACCTTACCGAGCCGGCCATGTCGTGCTGGCCAAGCCACTGCGCGAATCCCCCCGATAACTCCTCCAGGTGCTGCGGCACCTCCTGCCTGAGCACCGACCATCGCCAGCGTACCATCTGCTCCCGGCATTCGTGAAGCGTCTCAGCGCTGAACCCCGGCAACGGCGCGACTTCACCGAACCCGACATGATCGGACTCGTCCTCCACTCGCACAACCAGTCCCTCGCGATGCGTCAGCGATGCATCCGAGGTGATCGCGCGGGCCAGCTTCAGCCGATAGCGAAACAGCTCTATCTTCGCGAGTCTCACAGTATCCACCCCACCGAAAACAGCACCGCAAACAGCAAGAGCAACTTGCCGGTGGTAGCAAGAACATCATTGAGCCGGGGGCCATCGGTTGTCGCGTACACCGCACTGAAGGTGGGAATAGCTACCAGTGGCACGGCCAGAGTCATAAGGACCCACACCGAGGCATCGGCCAGCAGCCAGAGAACAGTCGGGATGAGGCTACCGATCAGCACCGACAGCAAGTATTCTGTGCGTCCGAAGGTTCGCCCGAACCGCGCGGCCAGTGTACGCTTCTTGGCGCGACGGTCCCCCTCGATATCGCGCAGATTGTTCACAGCCAGAATCGCTACCGAGAACAGTCCGGGAGAGAGACCGGCAGCGATCACGGTCCAGTCAATCGAGAGAGTCTGCACGTAGTAGGTTCCGCCTACAGCCACCGGACCGAAGAATACCAGCACGAAGATCTCGCCGAGACCATTGTAACCGATGGGGTACGGTCCCGCTGTATAGAGGATCCCAAACAGGATGGAGAACAGGCCAATGACCACAATGGGCCAGCCCCCGCGGTACACCAGGTAGACGCCAAGTAACAGCGCCGCGCCGAACACAACGGCAGTAGCTGTTCGCATTGCTGAGGGCGTCACCAGCCCCGCCTGCGTCACGCGAAGCGGGCCGAGGCGCTCGCCTTCATCGGCCCCCTTCGTATAGTCGTAGTAGTCGTTGGCGTAGTTGGTCCCGATTTGAATCAGCACCGCCCCCACCAGCGCCGCCAGCGCCGACCAGAGATGAAACCCGCCAGAGGCAACCGCCATGGCAGTCCCCATGATCACCGGGGCAATCGCCGCAAACAACGTCTTGGGGCGGGCCGCCCAGATCCAGATTCCAATACCCCTGGGCATCTGCTGTGCCATCTGTTCCCCTATGGTTGTCGCGGGTACTTGGAAAAATCAGGTTTGCGCTTCTCGACAAAAGCGTTCCGTCCCTCCTGGCCCTCCGGAGTCATATAGAACAACATGGTCGCGTTGCCGGCCAACTCCTGCAGTCCCGCCTGGCCATCGCAGTCGGCATTGAGCGCCGCCTTCAGACAACGGATCGCAATGGGCGAATTGGCCAGAATCTCCCGGCACCATTGCACCGTCTCCTCCTCGAGCCGATCGTACGGGACAACCGTATTCACCAGCCCCATGTCAAGCGCCTGCCGGGCATCGTACTGCCGGCACAAAAACCAGATCTCGCGCGCCTTCTTCTGGCCCACGATACGCGCCATGTAGCTCGCCCCGTAACCGCCATCGAACGACCCTACCCTCGGGCCGGTCTGTCCGAACCGAGCGTTATCGGCTGCTATTGTCAGATCGCACATCAGATGCAGCACGTGACCGCCCCCGATCGCATACCCGGCCACCATCGCGATAATCGGCTTGGGACAGGTCCGCATCTGGCGCTGGAAGTCGAGCACATTGAGCCGGTTCACACCGGTGTCATCCTTGTAGCCCGCTTCACCGCGAATCTTCTGGTCGCCGCCGGAACAGAACGCCTTCTCACCCTGGCCGGTCAGGATTACTACCCCGATCTCGGGATCCTCGCGCGCGTTGGCCAGCGCCCGACTCATCTCGAATACTGTCTGCGGGCGGAAGGCGTTGCGTACTTCGGGACGGTTGATCGTGATCTTGGCGATTCCTTCAGCCTTGTGGTAAAGGATGTCCTGATACTCTCCGGCGGATTTCCAGTCGATAGCCATATGCGTGTTATCCTTTGTGCAGCAGACGCCTCAGCGCCTGAGTGAACGCCTCCGGGCTTTCCTCGTGCGTATTGTGCCCGGCGCCCTCGATGACAGTCGTCGTCAACGCGCGGTTGCGCTCCGTCATGTGATGGGCAATCTGGCGGAATTTATGGTCATTTTCGCCGACGATCAAGTGCGTCGGACAACCGAGATCGGCCAGCTTGTCCCACAATGGCGGCTGGACTCCGCTGCCCATCATACGCAGGGATCGAGCCAGCCCCTGTGGATCCTGATGCTGCCGACGAGCTATCACCTGCTCCAGACGCGTCCTGTCACCGGCCAGCGTGGCAAACAGCGGTTGCTTGTACCACCAACGAAGGAACTGCTCCATCGGTTCGGTCTTCAGTCGTTCGGCGAGGTCGTGGTCGTGCCTTTGCCGCTGTTGCCGCTCGTCTTCACTACTCAACCCGGGCGATCCTGATTCGACCACAACCATGTCGAACAGATGAGAATAGTGAGCAGCCATATACAACGCCAGCCGGCCACCCATGGAGTAACCGATCAGGTTCGCCGGCGTGCCGAAACCCTGAATGACCTCCGCAAGGGCATCGGCGATCCGGGGCATGGCGAAGCAGTCGTCGTGATCAAACGTTCGTGTCTGTCCGTGACCGGGCAGATCGACAGCAATACAGTAATAGTCAATCTTGAGACGATCCATCAACGGTGCCCAGTCCGTCACGTCCCCCATGAAGCCGTGCAGAAACCACAACGGCGGATTCCCCGACTGGCCCCGACGGACGATATGCCACTGGTACTCTGTCATTGATTGGCCTGCAAAGTCGCCCTGATTGATTCAATCAACTGCCTGTGACACTCCAGATTCTCACGGCGATCGGTGCGCACCTCGATGATCCCTGACCGCTTCTCTTTATGCAATCGCTCCAACCCGGTGGTCAGGTCGTCGGCCGTGCGCGCCGGAGTGTACAACAGGCCAAACTGGCCCGCCGCATGTTCGAATGACAGCCCATGTCCGGTGCCGAAGTACTCCTCGAACACATCCTCACACTCGGCCACCGGCAAGAAATGAAATATGCCGCCGCCGTTGTTGTTAATGATAACGATCACGATCGGTTGCTCGGATTTCGCGACCATGGCCAGGGAGTTCAAATCATGCAGCGTCGCCAGATCTCCGATCAGCACCGTAACCGGCGCGCGCAGGCCGGCGGCAAAGCCACAGGCGCTGGCAATAGTGCCATCGATACCACTCGCGCCACGGTTCGCCCCAACCACAACCGTCGGCCCCTCGGGATCGGCAAAACTATCCAGGTCACGTATCGGCATGCTGCTGGCTGCCCACAGACCGGTCTGCTCAGGGGCATGACGCATCACCAGCCGGGCCACCATCGGCTCCGTTAACTCCGCCACATTGCGCAGTTGTTGCTCCAATATCTCCTCGACCGCATCCGACTGCGAATGCCACCCTGCGCGCCAGGCCTCATCGATCGACGATGACAGCAACGGCACAATCGAGTCACAGAAAGCGTCGATATCCATGGTGATTCGCAGGGTCACGATGTCATTGGGATCGCTGGTGCGCTTGTGCGAGGCCACATACACATACCGCGCGGCAGACACCCGCTTCAGGTATTGGTGCAGTCTCTTGCTGGTCGGTTGCTCGCCAACATGGAGGACCGTCACCGGCTCAGTTTCCGCGGTGCGTCCCGAAAGAACCAGATCGCCGTAGGGGATCAATGGTTGCAGGTTCCGGCCGGCCCGAAGCCCCGATTGGACATCGGCGACCATCGGCCAATTCAGTCGCTCTGCCAACCGACTCACCGCACTGACTTGATCAACCCTGTCCAGCCGCCCCACAATCAGCAAACCACGCCGGACCTGGTTGAAATCGGCCGCCAGACGATTAAGATCGATCTGCTCGACAATTGCGGGACCAGCAACATCGGTGGTAAACGGTCTGGAGTCCTCCAGCCAGGCCTGCACCGGCATGAGGTAGTCAACAAAATCGGCCACCGGTCCCACCGGGGCCAGCGGTTCCCTGAAGGGACAATCCAGATGGACCGGTCCGGCGGGAACACCGCAGACGTGACGCAGCGCCTGGTCGATTGTCGAGAGCACGTAAGAGGGGTCGGTCTCGCTCTCCGGACAGCGCAGGGTGGTGAACCACTTCCCGTAGCGACCGAAAAGGTGTTCCTGGTCAATCGTCTGGTTGGCCCCACGATCCCATAGCTCCGGCGGACGGTTGGCGGTCAGGATCAACATGGGCACGCGAGACTGCCAGGCCTCGATCACGGCCGGGTAATAGTTCGCTCCGGCGGTTCCCGAGGTGCACACCAGCACCGCTGGTTTTCCGCACGCCCGGGCGTAGCCCAACGCCCGGAACGACGCGCCGCGTTCATCGAAATGCGTATGGCAGTTCGTACGGGGATGGCGCGCAGCAGCAATTGTCAGGGGTGTGTTTCGCGAGCCGGGAGAAAGGCAGTATTCGGTGATATCGTGACGGGCCAGTTCCTCAACTATGAGATTGGCCCACAATTGATTGAGATTGGCGGCTGTGGTTTCCATCACGTGCTGAACGCCTCGAGAAGGCTACGCAACTTGTTGTCCAGTTCCCCCCACTCAGCCTCGGCCTTACTGCCCTCGACAATCCCCGCTCCCGCAAAGAACGCTACCTGTCGCGGCGTGATCAATGCTGACCGGATAGCTACCGCAAACTCTGCGGACTGCGCACTGACAAACCCTACCGGGCCGGAGTACCAGCCGCGGTTGACCGGCGAGGAGGTGCGAAGGTACTCTAATGCATCGGCAGCCGGATATCCTCCCACTGCCGCAGTGGGGTGCAACGCGTGCAGGATATCGGCATCGTCGATATGCGACCTGAGCCTACCTTCGAAACGGGCAATACGGTGCATCAACCTCGGGAGCCTGATAACCTGTGGAGTCGTATCAGCGGCCACACGATCACATAGCCCATCCAGCCGCTCGGCAATGTGTTGCGCCACAAAGCCGTGCTCCCGGCGCTCCTTGTCGGATGACAGCAAGTCGCGCTCAAGGCGGACATCCTCACTGACCGTGCGGCCCCGTGGCCGAGTGCCTGCAACAGCTTCTGTTGCGATGGTGTGGCCCTCCCGAGCATATAACCGTTCCGGGGAGGCTCCCACAAAGCAGTAGCCGGGTGCCGGGCTGATGCCGAACAGGTAGCTCGCGCTCATGTTCTTGCGCAGTCGGGCCAGAATAGCCCAGGCCCTGGCAGTGCCTCCGGCAGCAACGGTGCTCTGCCTGTCGAGCACGAGCTTCTGCAGCGGTCCCCGAGCAAGCAACGGCAGCAAGCTGCTCATCTCGCGATCCCATTGATCGCGGTCCGGCGTGTGGCACAGGGACCCGGTGAGTATCGCCTCCTGGTAGGCGTCGAGCTCCGCCAATTCCGCCAATGATGCTATCGGCCGAGGCGGCAGTCCCACTTCATTAGGCGCTACGTGCCAGGCCAGTACCGACCGGTCCGCCGTTCGCGAAAGCTCCCAGCGCGGCAGTACCAGGCGAAGCTGTCCGAACGGCCGCCAGTCGTCACACGGTGCCCGCTTGGGATCGAAGCACATCCCACCGAAGTAGCGCCCGGCCGCGTGCTCATGCGCAAAGCGTTCGTGTAGGCCGCTCTTCAGATGTTGTGTGATGTCATCGCTGACAGCAGTGATACTGTCGGCCTGTCCACAGGCGGCGAATTCCACACGCCCGGTGCGATCGCGCCAGTAAGACCGATACTCGCCCTGTTGCGCCGCCAGCCACGCCAGGGGGTCTATCGCCGGAAGTTGCACCTCAAATCGGAGGAATGGGCACGCCCCTGCAGAGCCACCGGTGTACCGTTCGACTTGGTGGCGCAAATCAGACAGGGCCTGTGCAAGATGGTCACTGGCAATACTGCTTGTTGCCGCTTTCACTGTTTCTCTCCGATGTAAATGCTTG